>CALFYR010000243.1 GCA_937954195.1 uncultured Dehalococcoidia bacterium | reverse complement strand
GCGAGCGCGCAGCTGGCCCCGGAACACTTCGAGCTTGAGGCCCTCCTTGGCGAGATACGTGCCGAACGGGCAGCCGCGACGGAAGCGCGGAAGCTCCAGGAGGAGGCGCGCGGAGAAGCGGAGGAACTGCGCGTGATGCTGGCCGACCGCCAGGACCGCATCGAGCAGGAACGAGCTTCGATCCTCGATGACGCCCGCCGTGATGCCGAAGACACCCTTGCCCGCTTCCGAAGGGAGCTGGATTCGCTGAAGCGTCGCGCCGCCAACCGGGACTTCAACCCTTCGGCGGCGGAGGAAACGCTCCGGACCCTGGACAAGGAACTTGCCCGCGTCTCGGATAGGGCGAAGCCACGGCGGGTCGAAGCGCCGGTCGCCGCGCCCGAGCGCCGCGATGTTCAGCCCGGCGACCATGTCCACGTCCGGGATATTCCTCAGCTCGGCGTTGCGCTGAGCGACGTCGGCGAGGACGGCAGGGTCGATGTCCAGTTCGGTTCGCTCCGCATGAAGGTGTATGTCGACCGAATCGACCGGATTGAAATGCCCACGGGCCAGGGCAACCAGCGCGTCACCGTGCCGGCCGGCCCGCATGTGCCGATGGAACTGGACCTCCGGGGCCAGCGAGCCGAAGCAGCACTTGAGCGGTTCGAGAGCTACCTGGATAGCGCGTTCCGGGCCGGGCTGCCCTTCGTGCGCATCATTCACGGCAAAGGCACCGGAGCCCTGCGTGCGGCGATTCGCGAGGCACTTGCCAGCCACCCTCTGGTCAAGCGTTTCGAATCCGCTCCGGCCAACGAAGGCGGCGACGGCGTGACCGTCGCGTTGTTGGCGGGCTAGGCCATGCCCGGACGCCAGCCGCCAGCGCAAGGCGCGTTCTCGATGGGTGATGCTCCGCCTCCCGCTGATGCGCCATTGGCTGCCCGCATGCGTCCGCGAACTCTTGATGAGTTCGTCGGCCAGGAACAGGCTGTCGGGCCGGGCTCCATGCTCCGCGGCGCCATTGAACGTGAACGCTTGCCTTCGATCATCCTCTGGGGCCCGCCTGGCTGCGGAAAGACGACGCTCGCACGGATCCTTTCGTCCCACGTCAATGCCGAATTCGTCGCCATTTCGGCGGTCTCTTCCGGCGTTGCCGATCTGCGGAAGGTGATGGCCGAATCGCAAACCCGGCGCATGGGGAACCGGCGGACAGTCCTGTTCATCGACGAGATCCACCGGTTCAACAAGGCCCAGCAAGACGTCATCCTCCCGTACGTCGAGGACGGCACGGTCACGCTGATCGGCGCGACCACCGAGAACCCGTCGTTCGAGGTTATCGCGCCGCTCCTCAGCCGCTCGCGAGTCATCCGCCTGAAGCAGTTGGAACGCGATGACCTCGTACGCCTGATCGAGCGCGCACTGGCGGACGCCGAACGCGGGCTGGGTAGGCTTGGGATGGCCATCTCGGAGGATGCGGTCGGCGGGCTCATCGCCGGTGGGAACGGGGATGCCCGGGCAGTCCTCACCGCGCTCGAAATCGCCGCCGACGTCGCCCTCGCCGGCAATCGCACGACGATATCGCCCGAGGACGTCCAGCAGGCGCTCCAGGACCGGCGCCCCTATTACGACCGCCAGTCCGATTATCACTACGACTCGATCTCAGCATTCATCAAGTCGGTTCGAGGGTCAGACCCGGACGCGGCACTCTACTGGCTGGCCCGGATGATCGACGCTGGGGAGGACCCGCTGTTCATCGTTCGGCGGATGGTCATCCTCGCGGCCGAGGATGTCGGACTCGCCGACCCGCAGGCGCTGGTGGTTGCCACGGCATGCCAGCAGGCCGTCCACTTCATCGGGCTGCCCGAAGGGTTCCTGCCGATGTCCGAATGCGCGCTGTACCTCGCGCTCGCCCCGAAGAGCAACTCGGCCTACAGCGCCTACCTGAAGGCGAGCCAGGCAGCCTCACAGACCGCCCACCTCCCGGTGCCCATGCATCTTCGCAACGCGGCCACCGGGTTGATGAAGGAGTTCGGTTACGGCCAGGGCTATCGCTACGCTCACGACGAGCCGGACCACATTGCCAGGGGGCTTCGCTATTTGCCCGAAGAACTCGGCCAGACTCAGTATTACGTACCTGGTTCGCTCGGGTTCGAAGCTGGCGCCGCTGAACGGCTCGCGCGGCTCCGCTCGGGCGAACACTCATCTCCTGTTGAACGGACTGACCCATGAAGATCGAATTTCTTTACTCCAAGGCCACGGGCCGCAGCGCCGAGGCGGAAGAAGCGCTGAAACTCGCGCTCGAAGCCACCGACCCCAGCATCGAAATCGTCTACACCGAAGTTGATGGCATGGAAGACGCCCGCGACAAGAAGTTCCTCGGCTCGCCCTCAATCCGCGTGAACGGGATCGATGTCGAATACGGCGACCGGGAACCCGATGAGTACCAGGCGGGCACCCGCTACTACAACACCCCGCAGGGCTGGAAGCCGTACCCCCATGCCCGCCTGATCGCCAACACGATCCTGGAGATGCAGGCTCGCGAAGCCAAGGCCTGACGTGCCCGACGCGATGGTCGCCGCGGTCATCGCCGCGAACCGGGCGTTCTACGCCGCGTTCAACGCTCGTGACATCACAGCCATGGCTGACGCCTGGTCGGAGATGGACGACATCACCTGCGTCCATCCCGGCTGGGATGTCCTGAGTGGCCGGACGCTTATTCTCGAAAGCTATGCCGCGATTTTTGGCAACCCTTCCCAGCCCAAGATCGTCGCCGGGGGCGAGACGGTCGCGCTGGCCGGTAATGCTGCGGTGGTGGTGTGCCATGAGCTCGTGGGTGGCTCGCCAATCGTCGCTACGAACGTGTATCGGCTTGAGAACGACGGATGGAAGGCCGTCCATCACCACGCGGGCCAGGTGGTTGCGCGCTTCGAGGGCTAACGTTAATCAGCCTCGGTCCACGAATGTGGCGAGCCCTTCCAGGTGGCATGTGTCGTTTTGACGGTGAATCACCAGCGTTCCGGTCCGGTCTGGCCGCAGTTCGGTGAGCGAACAGTTCCCCACGTGGAAGACCCCCGGCCTGTCGACGCCTAATCCGAGGACCAAGTGACACATCGCGCTGATCACGCCTCCGTGAGCGACCGCGATAGTCGTCCCCTCGGACTCGGACATCCGTGCGAGCGCCTGCTGAAGACGCACCGCAAACACGTCCCGGCCCTCCTCGCCCGGGAACCGCAAACGCTCGCCACCGAGCCTTGCTCGCATCACGTCGGGGAAGCGCTCGCGGAGTTCGGCCGGCGTGAGCCCGCTCGCGTCGCCGATGTCGTATTCCGCAAGGTCGGGATCGAGCCGAAGCCTCAGGTCGAGCCGTTCCGCGATGAGCGCGGCGGTGGCGGATGCTCGCGTTAATGGGCTTGAGAGCACCTGGTAGGCCCCGGAACCAGCCAGCCGTTTCGCCGTGAGCGACGCCTGCCGGCGGCCAAGCTCACTCAGCGCGAAGTCCAGCCTGCCCTGCAGGACGCCCGCCGCGTTCCCCTCAGATTCGCCGTGGCGGACAAGGATGATGCGGGAACTCATGCCCGCGCCTTACTCCGTCAGCCGCCGATAGAGCGTCGGCAGCCGGCTGGGCAGGGCCTCGATGTCAGCCACAACTTCGTAGCCCATGTCTTCGCACATGGTCTTCAGGTAGTCGTGCCCGGCCCGGTCGACGGTCAGCGCGAACGGCGTGATGCCCTCACGCTTGGCCTCGTTGAGCGCCTGCTTCGTGTCGTGGATCGCGTATTCCTTCTCCGTCCGGTCCCGGCCATAGCCGTGGTCTTGCGGACGGCCATCGCTAAGCAGGAACAGGATCTTCACCTTGGCGTCCGTAAGTCCAAGCTTGTAGGTCGCATGCCGGATTGCCGGACCCATGCGCGTCGAGCGAATCGGCGTGATCTTGTCCAGCCGGTTCTTGATCTTGTGGTCGAGCGTCTCGTCGAAGTCCTTGATCACGAAGAACTCGACGTTGTCGCGCCCGTAGCCGCTAAAGCCATAGATGCCGTACTGGTCGCCGATGGTCTCCAGCGCGGTCATCAGCAGCACCGTCGACTCCTTCTCGAGGTCGATGATGCGCTTCGGGGGGCTGGTCAGTTCCTGGCGGCGCTTCGAAACCCACCACGAAAGGTACTTCCGCGGGTCGTCGTCGTAGTCATCGTCGTCGTATTTCTTCTCGCGCTTGTTGATCTCCTCGTCGGTGCTTGCCGACATGTCGATCAGGAACGCGACGGCAACGTCGCGCTCGATCTTGTTCCGCCGCCAGTAGATCTTCTCGTTCGGGTTGGCGCCAATGCGGCGTTCCACCATCCATTCGATGGCGGCGTCCAGGTCGAAGTCTTCCCCATCCGGGAGCCTCTTAATTTTGCGGAACATCTCGGGCTTCATCAGCTCGAACTGCTTCCGGGTCTGGGTCACGAGGCCGGCGTGTTCGCGCAAGGCGTTCTCGTAGAAGTTGTCTTCGCCCTCCTCGAGCTTCGATTCCTTCACGGCGCACCAGCGCGGCTTGTAGTCCTGCGCGCGGAAGTCCCACTCGTCGTAGTAGTACACCGTCACAATCGGGATCAGGGGTTCTTCGCCCTCGCCCGAACCGGTGCTGTTGTCGCTGGTGGGCTGCCCTGAATCTGACTTCTCCGAGCTGGGGTTGCCGGCTTCCTTCATCAGGTTCGACATGAACTGCCCGGTCGAGGCATCGAGGTCACCGTCATAGAGCGCGTCGAGGTCGATCTCCACACTCTTCGCCAGCAGTTCTGCCAGCTGCTCGGGCGTCAACGGCACGGGTGACATCTGCCCGGCTTCGCCCTGCTGTGCGTTCTCCTTGAGCTTCATCAGCAGATCCACGAGTTCCGGCTTGAAGTCGCCCCGGAAGTCGATCTCCTGTGGGCTCTCGTAATCCTCTTCCCCGGAACCCTGGTCGACACCGCCGAGCTGCATCTGGTTGGCCTGGCCACCTTGCTCGCCGCCGCCTTCCATCGGCATGGCCTGGCCGGCTTCGCGCACCGCTTCGCGGCCGGCCACCACGTGCAGCTCGTGC
>CALFYR010000242.1 GCA_937954195.1 uncultured Dehalococcoidia bacterium | reverse complement strand
AAGCGGCTCCCGTCGATGACTGCATCGAAAACACCCGGCCCCGCCCGGCACATCCAGCTCCAGGCCCGCATCCGAAACGAGCCGCACAGGCTGCTCACCCCCTGACAGGCGCAGCCAGGTGGACCGGCCACCGTGCGTAATTGCCGGCGTCACGAGTCGTCCGCCGTGCAACTCCGCGCGCCAGGCAGTCCCCGCCGGTGCGTTTCGGAGTTCGGCGTACCAGCCACCGTCGTCCTCGCCCCACCGCACGAGCTTCGGTGTCGGCATCGTTTCGTCTTCGCGCAGCCAGGCCAGGATTCGGCCCCAGCTCACGACAAGAGCGGCGCCGCCAAGGCCAATCGCCACCCACGAAACCACCTGCAGGACCCCAACGCCCCGGTGCAGGTGGTACGGCACCTCATGCAGGAACAACTCGCCCACAGGGGGAATGGTACCGCTAGTCCCGGTTCACCAGCCCGCGCGTGTAGGCGTACGCCGTGGCTTCCGCCCGGTTTCGCGCGCCGGTCTTGCGGTACAGGTTCTCCAGGTGGCGCTCGATCGTCCGCGGGCTGAGCACCAGCTGGTCCGCCATCTCCCGGTTGCTAAACCCGCGCGCCAGCAGGGACAGGATTTCGAGTTCGCGGCCGGTCAGCCCCGCGTCCTCCTCCGGCGCTACCTCGACTCGAACCGGCGTGGCCGCCTCCGGCTCACTTGTACCGGGTTCCACTCCGGGCGCCACGAAATCCACGACCGCGTCCAGCAACTGGTAAATATGGCTCGGCAGGGCGCCTTCGAACGTGACGAGGCTCGCCTTCGGCGCCGTCGCCGCGCTTAGCCTGGCCGAGTCCTCGCTCGCATAGGTGTTCTTTTGCGAATGCAGCACCAGCGTCTCCACCGGGACTTCCGCCAGGATCGGCAGCATTTCCTCGTCGGTCAGCTGGTCGCCGTACTTCACCGCCAGTTCGTGGCTCACGGTGGATCGCACCAGCTTTGAATAGCCCATCGCGAGGGGCGTGTCGTACCCGAAGGACTGCGCGCCGATGTTCTCGGTGAACAATTCCCAGTCGTCGCGCATTAACCGGCCGAGCGCCTTGAGCCGGGGGCTGTTGTTCTCCGCCCGGAAGCGGGGCGTCCAGTTGATCAGCACCAGGTGCGAAACGCGCTCGGGGTGGGCGCGGGCATAGGCCGCAGCAAGGTTTCCTCCACCCTCGATGCCGGCGACGGCGAACTGCTGCAGGCCCAGCTTGTCGGCGACGGCGTCGAGGTCGCGTATCCGCGAGTCCAGCGAAATGTCGGTCACGTCGCGGTCGCTCAGCCCAAGCCCGCGGCAGTCGAAACGCACCACCTGCAGCCGTTCGCCCAGCCGCGTGTAAACGAACTGCTGTGGAAACTCCCACTCCAGTTGAACGTGGCTCGCGAGGAAGTGCGGCAGCCAGAAGAGGGGATACCCGGAACCGGTCGTCGTGTAGGCGATGTTGAGGCCGTCGGACGTGCGCGCATACTGGACCCGCGGAGCGGCCACGCTAGGCCTCACCAGGCGTGGGTGTTCTCCCCCACGCGTCTGTGCCCGCCAGGTCACACTCGCCCGCCCGAACTTGGGTGATCTTCCGGACGCGATTCGGTGCACGCTTTGGCACGATAGAGTCACGCCAGGGGGGCATGAAGGACACCAGCGATGCCCGGCGGTCTCCCTGGCGAACCCATTCCTGCGTTTGCGAACCGACCGCCATCGCCACCCTGGTTCTCTCCCGGGGAAGTATCTCGCCTTGCCGCTCTCCCGGCACTCGCGGATGCATTGTACAGCGCGGTAGTTCGCCGGCAGGTTTCGATGGAAGACCCGTGGAAACTCCCCGGCGCGGCGGTCCTCTCTCCCGCCCGACCGGGTACGGGTCACGGCGAACCCTCTCCGGCCCCGGCGTTTTCGCCGGGGTTCCGCCGTTTGGGTAGACTGCCCGCATGCCAGACCAGGACGATGTCCGGACCCTCGCCCTTCGCCTGCCATCGGTCATCGAGCGGTCCGATCGTTTCGCCTTCGCCGTGGAGAACAAGGGGAAACTGAAGGACCTCGCCTGGGTGTGGGCTGAACGCGTGGACGCAGGGAAGGCGCGGCTACCCAATCCCGGTGTCCTTGCTGTGAGAGTCCACGGTGAGGAAGAGAAGCAGCTGCTGATCGGCGCTCAACCGGAAGTGTTCTTCACCGAACCCCACTACAACGGCTTCCCGGCGGTGCTGGTCCGCCTCGACGTCATTTCGATAGAGCAGCTTGAGGATCTCCTTGCGAACGCGTGGCGCATCCAGGCGCCGAAGTCGCTCGTTCGGGAGCACGCTGGCCGTATCAATGCCTGACGCGGCGGGTCGCTGGCTCGGCCTGGATGAAGCGCGTGACGCGTTCGAACGCAGCCGGCCTCGTGAGGCGTACGAAGGAGTCCCCGTGCGACTCATCCTCCAGGTCGTCCCGCCGAACGCCGCTGAATTCCCGGAACTCACCGGGACCGACTTTGGTATGCAGGATCGAGCAGGAAGGCTTGTCCGTGGGCGCGCGGGGCCTGAAAACGAGGTCCGATTCGAAATCGGCGGGTATGCCCGCCGCCGACGAGACTCAGGCGCACTCACCTTTGTTGGACCCTACATCCACGGGCCATCCGGGGGTGAATTTCTCTACCTGAACTGGCGGCTCCCCGATGCGCCGCCAAACACCTGG
>CALFYR010000241.1 GCA_937954195.1 uncultured Dehalococcoidia bacterium | reverse complement strand
ACACGGTCCTCTACTCAGCCGGAACGCTCGTGAACCGCCTGCGCTCGAGAACTACTCGCAACGCGCAACCCGGAACACGCAGCTAGCTGCGCTCTTCCGTCGCAGGCGGCCGTCCACGCCATGTCAGCACGCGCGCTGAATTCCACATACTCCGCCCATAGCCCAGCACCAGGACCAGCACCACCGCGAAGAGGAGAACCACCGCTCCAACCACCGCCGAACCGGCGCTCTTGTACCACGTGTGCGCCAGCAGTGCCCCAAAACAAAACGCGGCGGTCAACACATAAGTCGCCAGCGTGACCTGCATCGGCGAAAGGCCAAGGTTCCGCTCCAGCCGGTCGTGGAAGTGATCGAAATCGAAGTGCATTGGGTTCTTCCCGTCGAGGAACCGCCGCAGGTAGGCGACGCCCGTATCCAGGATCGGTAGCCCGAGGGCCACCAGCGGGATGTACAGGGGTACGCGGCCTGTCTCGTCCAGCGTCGCCGCGATGCTCAGCCCTGCGATGCAGAAGCCCAGCAGGTACGCCCCCGAATCGCCCAGGTAACGGCGCGCGCGCTTGAGATTGAACGGCAGGAACCCGAGCGATGCCCCCGCCAGAGCCGCGAACAGCACCGATATCAGCGGGTGTGCAAGGTCCCACGCGACATACGCCAGCGTGGCCGAAACCAGCGCGGCCACCCCGGCCGCAACCCCATCCCGCCCGTCAATAAGGTTCAGGGCGTTGGTCACAAGCACCACCCAGAACACCGTTACAAGGGGATCGAGCCAGCCGAGCGCCACTGTCTCGCCCCCGGGCAGCGTCATCCTGTCGATGTGGTACCCGTTGAAGTACAACACCAGTGCCGCGAACACGTGCGTGGAGAGCTTCAGCCGCCAGTCCACGTCGCGAAAGTCGTCGCGTGCGCCCATCAGGCAGACCAGCGCGGCGCAACAAGCGAGCGCGAGGAATTGCCGCCGGTCTTCCGATATGAACTCCCGGACATCGTCGGAGAACAGAGCCACCGCGAACGGCGCCGCCACAAACCCCGCCAGGATGCTGAACCCGCCGATCTTCGGGGTCTGCTCGCCCTTACGCCCAACCTTCGTCGGCAGCCGGATCAGTGCGGTCAGCGGCAATGCGATCGTGAACGCAATGGCCGCGGTCAAAAGTTCGACGCCCACGTGGCGAACGTCCCTTCGGGCGAGGTTCGCCGAATGCTACGTCGTTTTGGCCAACCGGTCAGTACTTTCGTCCGCTTCGCGCAGGCTTTCCCGGGCTACCTCCCGCAGTTCACCGTCATGCATCTCCAGCACGCGGTCAGCCAGCCGGGCCATCGCCATGTCGTGCGTCACCATCAACCCCAGCTTCCCGCGGGACTTCACCTCCTCCATCAGCGATTCCACCACCTGCTTTCCTCGCGCCGAATCCAGGCTGGCCGTCGGCTCATCCACCAGGACGAGCTGCGGATCGTTCATCAGCGCCCGCGCGATCGCCACGCGCTGGCGTTCGCCGCCGCTGAGTTCGCTCGCGAGTGCGTTCGCGCGCTTCGGAAGCCCAAGTTCCTCCAGCAGCCGGTTAGCCCGTTGATTCGCCTCACTCCGGTTCGCCCGGGTGATCTGCGCCATCACCAGCAGGTTCTCCCGCGCCGTCAAGAACGGCAGCAGGTTATTCGCCTGGAACACGTACCCTACCGATTCGCGCCGGTATGCCGCCTGTCCCCCGCGCCCCAACCTCGCTATGTCCTTGCCGTTCACCTTGATCACCCCGCCCGTCGGCGTCAGCAACCCGCCGATCATCGCGATGAGCGTGGTCTTACCCGAGCCACTTGGACCAACCACCGCCACGAATTCTCCAGGCTCCGTCTCGAAGCTCACGTTCTTGACGGCATGCACGGCGGTGTCGCCCTCGCCGTACACCTTCCCCAGTCCCGAAACCTTCAGCGTTACAGCCATCACCGCGCTCCTTACTGCTGCTGCCCGAGGGCAATGATTGGGTCGACCTTTGCCACCTGCCGCCCGGAGAACATCGCTCCGATCAGCGCCATGACGACGAGGAGCACAGCCGTCGTGATGAACGTCCCGTTCGTGAATGCGATCGGGATAGGATTCGTCGACTGCTTCAACAGCTCGTTCGTGCCCCAGGCGAGCGGCACCGCAATCGCCACGCCCGCCACCGCGATCACCATCACCTGCACGACCACCTGCCGGAACAGGAAGAACGAACTCGCTCCCACAGCCTTCAATACCCCGATCTGGGCCACCTTCTGGAGTGTCAACACATAGAAGAACACGCCAATCACCAGTCCACCGATGATGTATCCGAACGCCCGCAACGCCTGGACCGTCGATTGCTGGCCCGATACGCCTTCGATGTTGTTGAAGGCCGTCTGCTTCGAAACCGCCTCCCAGCCGTCGCCGGACGTACCGGCCAGCCCATCACCCTTCAGCAGCACGATGGAGGCTACCGGCCCCTCAGCGCTGGCAGCCCCATACTTCAACTCCTGCCATGTCGTTCGCAGAACGTACACCGAGGGCTGGAAGAAGAACGCGCCCTCGTCCGTCGCCCCAACGATGCGGAACTCCCGCTCGCTGAGCCGCAGCGAAATCGTCACCGTGTCGCCAACATCCAGTCCCGCCAGCCGCAACAGGCTCCGGTCAGCCAGCAGACCGTCGGCGTCGCCCTCGGTCAGTGCCTCGCCCTCCACGACGTTCGGTTCGCCGAACGTCCCCGGGTCGAAGCCCAGGAACGCGGCCGACTCAATCCCGCCGTCGGCCGTGCGATAGTTCGCCGCCACGTAGCCGAGCTGAGTCACTTCCTCCGCGCCCGACTCCGCCGCCACCCGGTCGACCTGCTCCTGGCTCAGCTCCGAACGGATGACGCTTAGCCCGGCGGAATCCGAATAGGCGATCGCATCCGCATCGAAATTTTTCAGTGCGCGGCCGGCCTGCTCGTTCAGCCCGACGCCCAGCCCATTGATCATCAGCACCAGGTAGCTGATCAACGTCACAATCAACGCGATGAGCGCGAACTGCACCTTTCGGCGCCGCACTTCCAGCAACCCAATCATTGGCAATCCTCTCGAAGCCTGCGCATTCGGCTCGTGCTCCCGTACCATGTACGAAGGTGCTCGAAGAACCGTTCACTCGCAACCACGCGCCCACCGCTATCCCGCCCCGTGCCAGCCTCGTCCTTGCCGCCGGCGAAGCGGACAACCCGGCAACCGAGGTTTGGATGGGTGGCGCCCACAGCCTCGTCGGCGAAACGCTTGATGGTCCCGCCCTCGCTCGTTCCTGGGTGGTGGACTGCGCCGGCGATATGCCGGCCGTGCAGCGCACCTCGGCCGGTCTCTGGGTCGCCTGCGTCTTCGCGGATATCGATGGCCCGCTTTCGCCGTCGCTCCGCCTCGAAGAAGTCGTCGAACGCGCTTCCTTCGCTGCCCGCACCCCCGCTTCCGCCCCCGAACGCATCTACGTGATGTGTACCCACGGCATGAATCGCAGTGGCCTGGTCGCAGGCCTCCTCCTCCGCTCACTTGGCATCGAAGGTCGTGAAGCCGTTGACCGCATCCGCATGGCCCG
>CALFYR010000240.1 GCA_937954195.1 uncultured Dehalococcoidia bacterium | reverse complement strand
CTGGTCGAGCGGTACCGGGTTCAGTAGCTGTGCATTGGAGTTCTGGAGCGTCCCCAACAGCACGCCCTCGCCGTTTTCCAGCCTGCTACGGTCGTAGATTTCGGTCGGGACGCTGCTGACCTGGAGCAGCTTCTCCTCGATCGGGACGTAGTCCTTCGCGTAGGAGTTGTAGACGGCGAAGACGGCACCGATCCCGGCGGCTGCCATGACGGCGCCAAGCCCAACCAGACCGAGCAGCGCGATGAGGAGCGGGCGCATTTTGTTGGAACGCCGCTCGCGCCGGCCGCGCAACCGCCGCCGCATGATGAGCGCGCTCATTCGAGGGTCTCCACACTGCTGCCCACTGCCATCGAGGGTACCGCAGCATCCGGCATCCGGGAATCGGCGCGGTTAAGGATTGCTTCGGGTACCCTTTCCTCCATGGCGCTCACTGCTGAAGAAGTCCTCCACATTGCCCGCCTCGCCCGCATCGCACTCACCCCCGACGATGTCCAGCGTTTCACGGCCCAGCTTTCCGGCATCCTCGACCACTTCGAGGCCCTCGCGGCCGTTGATACCGAGGGATTGGAGCCCACGGCCCACCCCCTCCCGCTCTCTAACGTTATGCGGGACGATTCTGTTGCACCGTCCCTGACCCAGGCCGATGCGCTGGCAAACGCGCCGCGCTCCGAAGACGGCTACGTCCGCGTGCGGGCGGTGCTCGAATGAGCGACCTCTGGCGGCTGACCGCCCACGAAGCGCACGACGGACTGCGCAACAAGGACTTCACCAGCGTCGAACTCACCCAATCCGTCCTCGACCGCGTGGCCGAGATCGAACCGACGGTGAACGCCTACATCACCCTTACCGCCGAACTCGCCCTCGAACAGGCGAAAGATGCGGACGCGAAGTTCGCCAGCGGCACCGCCACCGCGCTCACGGGAATCCCTACCGGCGTGAAGGACCTCATCGTCACGAAGGGCGTCCGGACGACCGCCGGCTCGAAGATCCTCGAGAACTTCATCCCGCCGTATAGCAGCCACGTGTACGAGAATCTGCGCCGCGCGGGAGCCGTGATGATCGGCAAGTGCAACATGGACGAGTTCGCGATGGGCTCCTCTACCGAGCACTCCGCCTACGGCCCCACGCGCAACCCGTGGAACACGGACCTGGTTCCTGGCGGCAGTTCCGGCGGCTCCGCGGCCTCGGTCGCGGCGGGCGAAGCCATTGTCGCCCTGGGCAGCGATACCGGGGGCTCCATCCGCCAGCCCGCCGCCCTCTGCGGCCAGGTTGGCCTCGACCCAACGTACGGGCGCGTCAGCCGGTTCGGCATCATCGCGTTTGGCAGCTCGCTGGACCAGGTCGGCCCCATCGGCCGCGATGTCGAGGACGTCGCCACCATGCTCACCTGCATCGGCGGCCACGACCCCCGCGACTCCACGACCAACCCGGAACCGATGCCCGACGTGCGCCACTATCTCGGCCGCGACATCAAGGGCATGAAGATCGGCGTCCCGAAGGAGTACTTCATTGACGGCATGGAGCCGGGGGTCACCGCGCGCATCGAAGAAGCGCTCGGCACGCTCGCCAGCCTCGGCGCTGTCATCGACCGCGACCTCTCGCTCCCGAGTTCGGAGCATGCGCTCGCGGTGTACTACATCATCGCCCCGAGCGAGGCCTCGGCGAACCTGGCCCGCTACGACGGTGTGAAGTACGGCTTCAGCGACCGCACCGGCGCCACTATGTGGGACAACATGGAGCAGACGCGCGCCCAGGGCTTTGGCAACGAGGTGAAGCGCCGCATCATGCTCGGCACCTACGCGCTCTCGGCCGGCTACTACGACGCCTTCTACCTGAAGGCCCAGAAGGTCCGCACGCTCATCAACAACGAGTTCGCCGAGGCGTTCAAGAAGTACGACGTCATCGTCACCCCCACCTCGCCCACCGTCGCCTTCCCCATCGGCGCGAAGGTGGATGACCCCTACGCGATGTACCTGAACGACATCTACACGCTCCCGGCCTCAGTCGCCGGCGTTCCCGCGGTCAGCGTCCCATGCGGCTTCAGCGAGGGCCTCCCGGTCGGCCTCCAGATCATCGGCAACTTCTTCGATGAGGGGCGGATTTTGCAAGTGGCACACGCGTATGAGCAGGCGGCGGGGTTCAAGAACTTGCTGGCGTAGTTAGAGCGTTCGACGGCTCCCATGGACCACGCCGAGAATCTCAACGTGGTCTTTTCCAACGACGTAGAGAATGCGGTAGCCGCTCTCGACCAACATTCGGAGTTCGATGTTCTCCGCCTCTGGGACGACCGCGCCAGAGCGTGGATACTCCGA
>CALFYR010000239.1 GCA_937954195.1 uncultured Dehalococcoidia bacterium | reverse complement strand
CGGAAGTGTTGCCCCCGCGTCAGCCGACGCCGACACCGGTGCCTGCTGTCGAGGTGATCGATGGGGTAGCGGTGCGAGAGCTGGTGGTGGGCGCCGAGACGACACTACCGGATGACCTCGTGGTGTACATCCAGCCGGTGCGCTGGGCTTCGGAATCGAATCCTGGACTGATACGCGTCTATCGCGGCGGCGACGGAGCTCTTCGACGGGACGACCTGTTCGAACGGGCGGGGGATCAGCTCGGACCGCTGGCGATCGTCAGCTGGGCAGCAGACGAGGACTTCGGGACCATTGTGGCGGCCAGCTGCGGCGAGCCGATCTGCGAAGGCGTCGCGCTTGGAGCCTGGGATGGGACGTTCCAGCTGGTGCGATCGACCGATGGAGGCGGGACGTGGGAGTTCTTCGGACAGGTGTCGGCCGTGACGTTCCCGGAGGCGATCGTCGGCGACGAAGCCATCATGAGGGAGTGGCAAGGGCGCGACTCCAACGATGAACCGATCGAGCGGTACTTTCTCCATCCGTCGGGGACGGCCGTTACGCCGCCGGGCGCGCGCACCAGTCCGCGAAACGTGCCGGGCATCGGGCTGGCGTGGGAACCGGCAATCGGTTCGGAGGACTTTGGTGCGCAACCTGCTTTCGATGCCGATGGGAATGTGCTCGCCGCAGTCTCGGCCATTCCGAATCTCCAACCACGGGTTTCCGCGCGGGCCGGGGATGGGAGCTACGTGGGCACGTGGGAGTACGTGCCGGACCGTCCCGCCGACCCGCACCCTCGGACAACCTACATCGGCATAGTGGATGAGAGCGGCGAGGCGGTGGCGCTGTTCACCCCGGGACCGGTCGCGCCGTGGATACGGCCTGCGGCCGTCGGGAACGGGCTGCTGCTTTCGAACGCGGAGCTACCGTTGCCGGCCGGTAGCAACCGAATATTCTACGTGCCGGCGGTGTTCATCGACCTCTCGACCGGTCGCGTGCATCCGCTGCCCGAGTTGTTCGAAGGAATTGATGAGGAATTGCAGCCGCGGGTCCTCGGCGCGGTGGTGGGGCGCGTGGCGCGTGTGGAGAAGCCGGGTGATTGCGCACTGGTTTTCCCCGAACCCGATGACCAGGCCACGCCGATCCGCTGCTATGTCGATGGCGTGCTGCTGTACGACGAAGGTGAGTCGCGAATCGTCGATGGGGTCACGTGGGTGAAGGCGACGACGCCGGACGGGTTCGAGGGGTGGGCGGAGGCGAATGGGTTGGTGCGGCGGGCGGGGTAGCCACGCCCCACGGCGCGCTGTGAGTCAGGGTTGGCTGTCCATGGTCATGCTCGTTCCGCGGGTGGAGATCCCGTTGGCTTAGACGCCCGCGG
>CALFYR010000238.1 GCA_937954195.1 uncultured Dehalococcoidia bacterium | reverse complement strand
ATGGGGTCGGCTTTCACCTGCTGGAGAAGGCGGCCGAGGGTTCGTTTCGCGCCGATGGCCCCGCCAATGTTGGAGCGCTCGAAATCGAGGAGGGTCATGGCGACGTACCAGCCGCGGTTCATTTCGCCGACGAGGTTGCGGACGGGGACGCGGACATCTTCGAAGAAGACTTCGTTGAAGTAGTGACGGCCGCCGAGGTCGGTGAGCGGGCGGATGCTGATGCCGGGGGACTTGATGTCATCGATGAGGAGGAAGGAGATGCCACGGTGCTTTGGGGCTTCGGGTTCGGTGCGGACGAGGGCGAAGATGGCATCGGCGGTGTGGGCGCCGGAGGTCCAGATCTTCTGGCCGTTGAGCACGAACTCGTCGCCATCGCGGACGGCGCGGGTCTGGAGGGAGGCGAGGTCGGAGCCTGCGCCGGGTTCGGAGTAGCCCTGGGCCCAGGTGACTTCGCCATTGAGCATGGGCGGGAGGTAGCGGGCCTTCTGCTCTTCGTTGCCGTGGGTGATGAGGGTGGGGCCGAGCATAGCGAGCCCGCTGCCGCCGACGGGTGGGGCGCCGGCGCGGGCCATCTCCTGGTTGAGGACGAACTGCTCCATGGAGCTCATGCCGCCGCCGCCGTATTCCTTCGGCCAGTGTGGTGCGACCCAGCCGCGTTCGGCGAGGGCGGCGTGCCAATCGATGGCGGCCTGGCGCGCCTCCGCATCGGGGGATTTGCGGTCGAACTCCCACTGGCGTTCGCCGTAGCCGCCGGTGGCGGCCATGTGCTTATAGCGGGCGGGGAGGCGTTCTTCGATCAGGGTGCGAACTTCGCGCCGGAAGGCGGCCTGTTCGGGGGTGTCGTTCCAATCCACGGGGGTACCTCTTGTGGTTCGGAATCATACGCCGGAGACCAACGAGAGAGGCCCCGTCCGGACCACCACAATCCGGACGGGGCCAAAGGGAGGGACGGAGACGGCTGCTATTCGGGGATGAGCACCGTATCGATGACGTGGATGACGCCGTTGCTGGCGAAGACATCGGCGGTGGTGACGGTGGCGTCATTCACCATGACGGTGGAGCCATCGACCATGATGTCGACGGTGGCGCCATTGACGGTGGTGGCCTCGGTGAGGTTCACAACATCGGCGGCCGGGACTTCGCCTTCGACCACGTGGTAGAGGAGGATGGCGCGGAGGGCATCCGGGTCTTCCAGGAGGCCTTCGACGGTGCCTTCGGGCAGCTTGGCGAAGGCTTCATCGGTGGGGGCGAAGACGGTGTAGGGGCCAGGGCCCTTCAGCGTTTCGACGAGGCCAGCGGCTTCGAGGGCGGTGGCGAGGGTGGTGAAGGAGCCGGCGGCGACAGCGGTATCGACGATGTCGGCGGTGGGGGTTTCGGCGGCGGCTTCGGTGGGGGTTGGGGTTGGATCGGGGTCATCGTCATCGCCACAGGCGACGGCAACGAGGGGGAACGCGGCCACGAGGGCCAGGACAGGGAACATCAGCTTTCGCTTGAACATGGTTGGACTTTCCTCCGTTGGGCAAGAGCGGTTCGTCGTCCCGGGTGCCCTGCCGGGTTCGCGAGATGTACGGAGGGTGTGAGCGGTTTCGATCAGGGGGTGGTTAAGGGGCGATTAACCGGCGCGGGCGGCAGGCCCGGGCGGCAGGCCCGAGTGCTGAGTGCTGGAATTGGCGCACACGGGAAGCAAACTCGGGCCGGGCACTGATCCCTCATCGGGTGACCCTTACCGAGATCGGAAG
>CALFYR010000237.1 GCA_937954195.1 uncultured Dehalococcoidia bacterium | reverse complement strand
GCTGGGCGCTGGGCGCTGGGCGCTGGGCGCTGGGCGCTGGGCGCTGGGCGCTGGGAAGAGGTCTACGACGGCGAGACCGCCGTGGCAAGGTCGGTCACTCCGCCGCCTCGTGCTTTCGGCGGGAGAGGGCGACGATGCCGAGGCCCAGGAGCCCCATGGCAACGGCTGTCGCGAGGGCGTAAAGCGCGAGGCCCGGGCCGCCTTCGTCGTCCGCGATGGGGGTCGCGGAAGATTCGGACGATTCGGCGGTGGGGTTGGTGACGACCGGGCCAGAGGAGACGGCTCCGCCGGCATCGCTGGTGGGGTGGTCGCCGGGATTACTGGCCGGCGCGTCCGGGTCGGCCTGCTCCGATGGCGCATCCTGGGGCTGTTCGCCCGACGGCACATCTTCATCGGGAGTAGCCGGGTTCGAACCAGCGCCGGAGCCGGTTTCGTCGCCGCCACCGGGATTCGATGGCTGGCCGGTGGCGACGCCCCCGGCCACCGGAGGGGTGTTCGTGGGGGCCGGTTCGTTCCCGCCACCGGCGGGCGGGGTTGGAGCGATGGGGGTGTTCGTTGGCTTTGGGGTGTTCGTTGGCCCGGGCGTGTTAGTGGGAGCCGGGGTGTTGGTCGGCTTCGGGGCCGGCGTGCTTGTCGCCGTGGGGGTCGGAGTGTTCGGCTTGGGCGTGTTGGCAGGCGTGGCGACGACGAAGGGCTTTTCCTTCCACTTGAACGTGACCTTCCAATCGCTCACGCCCATTGTGGCCGTCCCCGAGCCTGTTCCCTTGGTGACGAAGAGTTCGTACCTGGGGTATCCGGGTTCGAGCGCGTGACCATCGTGGCCGGTGGGGACCACCTTGAGCGTTTCGGCGAGGGCTTTCACGGTCTGGCAGGCGGTATCGCCGGCATCCTGGAGGGTCTGGGAGACGGCGACGGGACCGTGGCCTGCGACCGTCGATACCATGTAGTTGAAGGTGTGGGGCGACTCGCGGATTTGCGTGGCGTTTGGTTCCCAGGTGGTGCAGACGGTAACGTTGCGGGTGGGCACGACGTTCGCGTTGCGGGAGACGACGTTGTTGTAGTGGTTGGGGTCGGCGAGGCCGCCTGTGACGGAGAAGTCGATCCTTTTCGTGCCAGAAGCTGCCTGGGCGGCGAGCGCGGTGAACTTCAGCGTGCGGTTTCCGCCGGAGACGATATGGCCGATGTTGCAGGTTGGATAGCCTCCGGTGCTGCAGCCCTGGATGCTCGGGAGGGCGATGCCAGCCGGAACTGACGTGGTAAGGACGATATTGCTGACCGCCTGGGGACCGTGGTTCGTGACGTTGACGGTCCATTCGAACGTGGTGCCGCTGAGGACGGTTTGTTCGCCGGTGACGCTGACCTGGAGGTCGGCCTTGTTCGGCGTGTCATAGAGGATGACGAGGTGGAGGTTGTCCCAGTAGACGGTGCCCTGGGAGCGAGCCATTTTGACGTAGACCTGGCCGTTGTTGAGGTCTTTCCAATCGCCGTCCCAGGAAAGGAACGGCGTATCGAAGTTGTACTTCGACGTGGAGAGCGCGTAGTAGCGCGTGACGGGGTAGCTGTTCGACACGGGCGAAACGCTCACGGCGATCTGGGCAGGCGCGGCAAAACCGTAACCTTCGAAACGGGCCGAGTACCGGACGTTGGTCGCATCGGCCGGGAGCTGCACGGTCGGTACGCGATAGATGACATAGCCACCCTGTTCGCACCAGGTCGAGATGCCACCCTGGTTCTGGAAGGCAACCTCTGTGTTGAAGCAGTTGCTATTGGTTTCGATCGTGGCGGCCGGCCGGTATGGACCACCGGTTTCGTTCGGGGCGGCGATTGCATCGCGGACGCGCCCGCCAGAGAGGGCGAGGATGGCGATGACGAGGAGGACGAGCGCCGCGAGCCAAGGCTTCGGGAGCGCGTGGCGGCGGCAGGGAGGGACCGGTGCGGTCATAGGGAAACGCTCCACTGGGCGGTGATGTGAGCCGGGGCCGCTGGTGAAGGCGCGCTCTGCGTCCCTCCCGGGCCCGGCATGCATTCATCGTCGCGGGGAACAGGCGCGGCAGACTTCCGGAGGACTACCCAGCGATCACGCAGGTTTGCGAGGTGGTTCACAGATGGGGGTGGGGAGAAACACCCATCAAAAGTTGCGAGTTGCGAGTTGCGAGTTCCGAGTGATTGATAACGCGGAGTGGTTTGGATTCCGGTAGATTTGAGGAGTGCAGACGAACACTTCCATTTACGAACCTGAAGGCATTCACAACTTCCGCGAGCTGAGCGGGTACGCGCTGCGGGCGGGCGGGACCATCCGGGGGAAGATGATCTTCCGATCCGGTGCGCTGGAGCTGATGAGCGAGCGCGACCGCGCGTTCCTGGAGCAGGAGGTCCGCCTGCGGAAAATCCTGGACCTTCGCCACCCGGACGAGCTGGCGGGGACGCGCGGGCCGCACGCGCTGGCCGACCGGGTGGTGGCGCTCTCGGTGTTTTCGGAGACGCAGACCCAGGAGTCGCTGATCGCTGAACTCAACGGCCTGTACGGGAATGGGCCTTCGCCGCGGCGGTACCTGCACTACCTGGACATCGGCGGGCAGCGGCTGGCGGAAGGGTTCGCGATGTTCGCGGAGGAAGAGAACTACCCGATACTCGTGCACTGCACGGCCGGGAAGGACCGGACCGGCGTGTTGCTGGGGATGGTGATGGACGTGCTCGGAGCGAGCGATGAGGACATCGCCAACGAGTACGGCCTGAGCGACGCCAGTATCGACCGACTGATCGCCTACCTGCGGAGCAGCGGGCGGGCGCTCGAAGGGACCGACGAGGAGATTCGCGCGCGGCTTTCGACGCCGCCGGACCGGATGGCCGGGTTTATCGAACTGATGCGTCAGAAGCACGGCAGCGCAGAGGCATTCTTCCGCAAGCAGGGCGTGACCGACCGGCAGGTGGAGAAGGTGCGGGAGCTGCTGACCGGGTGACGGCCCTCATCCCCCTGTCTCCCGACGCTGCGGGAGAAGGGGAGATCGTGGCCGTCGTCGTCAGTTGAGGCGGACTTCGTCCAAGCATCCGGGGGAGCGCTGCGGTAGGCTGGGCGGCTATGGCTGAGGATTCATTGCGGGAACGTTCGCGGCGGACGCTAGAGGCGGCGGCGCGACATTACGAGGCGGACCCTTCGGAAGCGAACACGGTCTGGTACGGGCGGGTGCTGGGCTTTCGCTACCAGTTCGAGCAGGCGATCGAGGTGTTCACCCGGGGGCTGGAACGGTACCCGGAATCGTTCCAGCTGCTGCGGCAGCGCGGGCACCGTTACATTTCGACGCGGCGTTTCGCGGAGGGCCTGGCCGATCTGGAGCGAGCGGCGGAGCTGATTGAGGGCCTGCCCTACTGGGTGGAGCCGGATGGTCCGGGGAACGAACTCCCGGTGCCGCCGACGAGCATCCAGTTCAATACCTACTACCACCTTGGACTGGCGCACTACCTGTTACGCAGCTGGGACTGGGCGGCGGAAGCCTTCCAAACGTGCCGTGAGTGGGTACCGGTGGGCGATTGGGACGGCATTACCGCCGCGACCGACTGGCTGTACATGACGCTCCGCAGAGCAGGGCGCGATGCGGAGGCCGCGGCGCTCCTGACGACTATCCCGAGCGGGCTGCCTGACGAGCTCTTTGTCGAAGGCCCTTCGTACTACCGGCGCCTGCTGATGTACCGGGGCGAACTCGATGCGGAGCAGCTGCTCAACCCGGACCGGGGAACCCAGCAGATCCACAACCTGGAGACGATCTACGCGACGCAGGGTTACGGCGTGGGGAATTGGTACTACTACACGGGCGACCTGGCGCGCGCTCGAACGGTGTTCGAGCGCATCCTGGAGGGCCGGAGCAACTCCGCGTTCGGCTACATCGCCGCGGAACTGGACCTGGCGGAGATGAACTCCGCAGGCTAGGCGGGCTGCTGCCACACTCCTGACAAGATGGTGTCACCATGGAGCCAGATCGAATCTCTGCTCCTGCCATAATGGTGTCAGCACGGGCGTGGCAGGATGGCTGGGCCGGGGGAAAACCCCGGACACCAACCACCACGGAGTACCAACCATGGAAGTCCAGGAAATCACGATCCAGCTCGCGAGCGACAACCAGCGGCGCATGTACGAGTTTTACCGCGACGTGGTCCAGCTGCCCGTTGTCGAGGGGATGGGGGACCATGCGCTGCGGCTGGGGCCGGGCGCCGTCCTGTTCGTCGTGGACCACAGCGAGGTTCGCGGCAGCAACGCCAACGCGGCGCGCGTCATCATCGACCTCCACGTGAACGACCTGGATGCGCAGCAGGCGCGGCTCGAGGCGGCGGGCGTGAAGTTCCTTCGCTCGAAGGGTGTGGAGTACTGGGGCGGTGTCATCTCAACGTTCGAAGACCCGGACGGCAACCGGATTCAGCTGATTGAGTTCCGGCCCGAGCTTGCGCGCGAAGAAGAAACGGCGGCGGCGCGATGAAAGCAACGCACTTCTGTCTGAACCTGAATTCGGAGCGACCGGACGAGCTGTTCCGGTTTTACCGCGATTGTGTCGGTCTGCCGTTCGCGGAAGGCATGGGTGAGCGGGCGGTGCTCGCTGGCCCGGCGGTCATCTCGTTCGACGGCCATAGCGAGGTGCGCGGCGGGGCGAAGGAACCGCAGCGCTACCTGATCGACCTGTTCGTTGAGGACATCGCCGCGGAGCAGGCCCGGCTCGAGGCGGGCGGAGTGACGTTCATCCGGCGGAAGGGCCGGGAGGAGTGGGGTGGCGTGATTTCGACGTTCCTCGACCTGGATGGCAACTACGTGCAGCTCATCGAGTACAACGAGGGGGCGAGCTAGCGGATGCGCCGGGCCGACCGCCTGTTCCAGGTTATCCAGCTCCTGCGGCGCCGCCACGTGATCACGGCGGCGGCGATCGCGGGTGAGCTGGAGGTCTCGGAACGGACCGTGTACCGCGACATCGCCGACCTTGTGAGGTCCGGGGTGCCAATCGCGGGAGAGGCGGGGGTTGGCTACACGCTCCGCAAGGGCTTCGACCTGCCACCACTGATGTTTACCGAAGAGGAAGTTGAGGCACTCGTGCTGGGGACGCGGGTGGTGAGTTCCTGGGCGGACGAGTCGCTGGCGAAAGCGGCCGAATCGGCGCTTGCCCGCATCGAGGCCGCGCTCACCGACCGGCTGAAAGCACGGCTCATCGGCAGCAGGCTGTTCGCACCGGGGTTCCACGTGCCCCAGGTTGTGGCCGAACGGCTGGGCCAATTCCGTTCGGCGATTGACGAGCGGCATCCGATTCACATGCATTATTCGGACGGGAAGGGCGAACTGACCGAGCGAACGGTCCGGCCGCTGGGGCTGTTCTTCTGGGGTTCCGTGTGGTCGCTGAGCGCGTGGTGCGAACTGCGCGACGACTTCCGTGACTTCCGGCTGGATCGGGTGCGGGAGTTCTCGATCCTTGAGGCCCAGTTCCCCATCGAACCCGGGAAGGAGCTGGAGGACTTCTTCCGGCGGATGGAGGAAGAGGAGGGACACGCGTGACGGGCGGAGCAACGACCGCGGCGGCGTTCCTGGACAGCCTCGATGCTCTGAAATCCGAGGCGGAGCGGGAGAAATACCGGCGATACTTCAAGAGCGGCATCGGCGAGCCGGGGAAGGGCGACCACTTCATCGGCGTGCGGATGGGCGATGTCTTCGCGCTCGCGAAGGAGTTCATCGACATGCCGCCGCCAGAACTCGAACGTTTGCTGGAGAGCGACGTCCACGAGGCGCGCGCCGGTGCGCTGAGCGTGATGGAGAAGCAATATCGGCGGAAGAGACGCCGGATTCACGCAGGCAAGAGCTGTTCGACCTCTACCTCCGGCGCCACGACCGGATCAACAACTGGGACCTGGTGGACCTCTCCGCCCACCACGTCGTGGGTGCGTGGCTGGTGGACAAGGACCGCGCGGTTCTGCACGAGCTGGCGAAGTCGGCTGACCCGTGGGAGCGGCGGACGGCGCTGGTGGCGACCTTCGCGTTCATCCGGCGCGGCGAGCTCGACGACGCCTACACGCTCGTGGAAGCGATACTCCCGGACCCCGAGGACCTGGTGAACAAGGCGGCGGGCTGGGTGCTGCGCGCCGCCGATGGAGTGGACCGGGAGCGGTTGCTGCGCTTCCTGGAGAAGCACGCGGCGGGGATGCCACGGACGACGTTGAATGCCGCTATGGAACACTTTCCGGTGGAGCTGAAGGCACGGTTTCGCGGGCGGTAGGGGCGCTGGGCGCTGGGCGCTGGGCGCTGGGCGCTGGGCGCTGGGCGCTGGGCGCTGGGGAAGATGGTCGATGGTAGACTTGTTGCGTGGCGACCGCAGTAGACATTGGCACGTTGATAACCAGCACACGTGGCGTGAACGGCGGCCGGCCGTGCATCGCGGGTACAGGGATGTCTGTTCACCAGGTCGCGGTGTTGTTCGAGCAGGGGTATATGCCCGACGACATCGTGCGCGAGTATCCAGGGATAACACGTGAAGGGGCCTTCGCCGCCATTACGCACTATCTCGCGAATCGCGACCAGATTGATGCGGAACTCCAGGCGGAGGCGGCCGAAGGAGAGCACGACCTGCGGACCTACCGGACGTCTCGGACATCCCTCGGCGAGTGAGGCTGTATATCGACGAGGACGCCATGAACGGCAGTCTGACTGCGGGGCTCCGTGCACGGAACATCGACGTCGTGACGGCCGAGGAAGCGGGCATGCGCGGTATCCCGGACGAACGCCATTTGGAGTTCGCCGCGGAGGCGGGTCGGCCGATCTTCAGTTTTAATCGCAGAGATTTCGCCCGGATTCACCGTGATTGGATGGCCGGTGGCCGCACGCACTCCGGGGTCATTCTGCTCACGAATCGCCGCGCCAGCGTGGGCTACCAGATCCGCGAGCTTGTGGCCGTGCTTGGCATGCCTACGGAAGCGCTTGAGAACGGGCTTCATTACATCTGACGCCGCAGAAGCGGCCTGAACGCGCGCAACCTCTCATCAGCTTTCGCCCCACGTGGTCCGCACGAACTTCGCCCGCCGTTCGGCCAACTCCAGCAACAGGATGGCGAGGAAGCCACATCCGGCCATGAACGGGATGGACACGAACCCGAACTGTTCCACGTAGCGGCCAGCGCACGAAACACCGCCCGAGCAGACCTCCGCCTGATCGGGGAAGAGCTGGAGCTGGTAGTGGTAGATCGAAAGCCCAAGCCCGATGAGGGCGGTTGTGACCACATAGCGCGAAGCAAGGCGAGTGCGCGAGATGACAGCAACGGCCATGAGGACGGCGAGCGGGTACATGGCGATGCGCTGGAACCAGCAGAACTCGCAGGGGAGGAATCCCACGTACTCCGAGTAGTAGAGGGAAGCGCCCATGGCGGTGGCCGCGATGACCATCGCGAACTTCTGGCCATGACCGGCGATGGCACGGCGGAGCGATGCGGCTGCCGGAAGTTCGGCCGCCATGATCGCGAGGAGGACGGCGAAAACCACCGCGATGGAGAGCGCGGCGAAAATAGGCGACATGGTGGATTCGGTGCTCACGGGCGGTTCCGGGGGCAGGCGAGAGGGTGTGGTTGTTGGGTCATCTGTGGGTTCCTGTGGTTGCGGCCAATGCGCCGTCTCAGGTTAGGATCGGATGTCCGAAAGATGGCGATAAGGACCGTTGGGGGCCCGGTTGGTGGGGCCGGAAGGGCGGAAATGTTGGTCTGGTATTGGCGTTTGCTGAAGCGCGTGACGGTGGCGGGCGGGAGAGCGTAGCCTTCCCGGCACACAGACCGCGCGGGGAGGCACACCGACGATGGCTTTACGAATTGGACTGATTGGCGCGGGCGCGAACACGGCTTCGCAACACATCCCGGGCTTCCAGCGCGCGGGCGCGGAAGTGGCCGCGGTGGTGAACCGCTCGCGTGAGAGCTCGCAGCGGATCGCGGACCAGTTCGGCATCCCGCGGGTCTTCGATACGCCCGAGGCGTTGTGCGCCGACCCGGACATCGACGCGGTGTGCATTGGGACGTGGCCGTACAAGCACCGCGAGTACAGCATCATGGCCCTTGAGGCCGGAAAGCACGTGCTCTGCGAAGCCCGCATGGCGATGGACCTGGAAGAAGCCGAAGACATGCTGGAAGCGAGCGAACGCAACCCCGGGCTCGTCGCGCAATTGGTACCGGCGCCGTTCGACTTCCGGCTGGGGCCGACGATTACGCGGATGATCAACGACGGCGAGCTCGGCGAGGTGCATGACGTGGCGGTGCGGGTGCTGAACCCCTCGTCGCTGGACCGTTCGGCCCCACTGCACTGGCGGATGCGGGCCGACTACTCAGGGAAGAACGTGATGATGTTCGGGATCTTCGTCGAAGTCATCCAGCGTTGGCTGGGGGACCATGCGCACGTGCACGCCGACGGCGACATCGTGGTGACCGAGCGCATGAACCCCGAGACGGGCGCACCGGCAGCGGTAACCGTGCCGGATGTGTACGTGATAACCGGCAAGCTCCGCCGGGGTGCCCGGATTACCTACCACTTCAGCTCCGTCGCGGCCGGGGGCGAGCCAAACGGGATCACGGTGTTCGGTACGAAAGGGACCATCCGCTGGCGCGTGGGCGATACGGCGGAGTTCGTGCCGTTGGGCGGGCAGGCCACGCCAATTGAACCCGATCCCGGCACCGACCGGGGATGGCGGGTGGAGGAGGACTTCGTGGCCTCGGTGACGAATCGCGCGCCGGTGACGCTCACGAGCTTCCCGGACGGGGTGCGCTATA
>CALFYR010000236.1 GCA_937954195.1 uncultured Dehalococcoidia bacterium | reverse complement strand
AACGGTCGTTACGTGTAACGAGTGTTACATGAAACAAGCGGGCGATCTGTGAAGTGAATGGCTTTGGGATCAATCGGATAGCCCGAGTCGGTTGTGCTATTCTGACGTCTGTGGATGACGGCAAATTCGACCTGGATTCCTACCTCGACCGACCGGCAGCGATGCCCCCGGCCGAACGTGAACGTGTCCGGCGTGAAGCCAATGCCCGGTTGCGTGAGCATTTCGCACGGGTGATTGCGGACCCGTGGAGTGACGCCGCTACCGAGGACGAAATCGTGCGAGCGGTTAAAGAGGCTCGAGCCGAAATCCGGGCGGAGAAAGCGCGTGCCGCTGCGGGTCGTCGCTGACACAAATTTCTTCGTCCGCGCTCTCGTCGGAAACGGGATTCCGGCAGCCATTTACGCCTCTGTTGATCAATCCATGGTCATGCTCGTGACTAGCGTGCCGATGCTCGCCGAGCTACGGCGGATTCTTAGCCAGCCTGAGTTCGATGGTCAGCTTCGGTCGCACGGAATGACTCCTGAAAGTGCAGTCGCCCTGGTAGCCGCAGCCTGTGAATTGGTGGAACCCGATCGGCAGTTCGACCTTGCTATCCGCGACGAGAATGACCGAATCGTCCTGCAAACCGCGGTCGGCGGAAACGCCGACCTCATCGTAACCGGGGATAACGACCTCTTGGTCCTCAGCGGCATCCAGAACATCGCCATCGTGCGCCCCTCCGACCTGCTCCACACCCTCGGACTCCAACACGAGTAACGAAAACGAGACCGGCGTTCACCGGTCCCGTTACGTGGTTGCGTTCCCTGGGAACTAGTCCAGGTAGTCCTTCAGCTTCTTGCTGCGGCTGGGGTGGCGGAGCTTGCGAAGCGCCTTCGCCTCGATCTGGCGGATGCGCTCCCGCGTCACTCCGAACTCACGTCCGACCTCTTCGAGCGTCCGGCTCCGGCCATCTTCGAGACCGAAGCGGAGCTGGAGCACACGGCGCTCCCGGCTGGTGAGGCTGGCGAGCACGTCTTCCACCTGCTCCCGCAGCAGCTGCTGGCTGGCTGCCTCGGCCGGCGCGAGCGCGCTCGGATCCTCCAGGAAGTCACCGAGGTGGCTGTCTTCCTCTTCGCCGATCGGCGTTTCGAGGGAGACGGGCTCCTGCGAGACCTTCTGGATTTCGCGGATACGCTCCGGCGTGTACGCCGCCGCCGCATCGGGCTTGCCCGATTCGGTCATGCCCCGGGCGATTTCCTCGCTCGTGGGCTCGCGGCCGTACTCCTGCACAAGCCGCCGGCTCACGCGGACAAGCTTGTTGATCGTCTCCACCATGTGGACCGGGATGCGGATGGTCCGCGCCTGGTCGGCAATGGCGCGCGTGATCGCCTGCCGGATCCACCACGTGGCATACGTGGAGAACTTGAAGCCCTTGCGGTAGTCGAACTTCTCGACCGCACGGATGAGGCCGATGTTGCCTTCCTGGATAAGGTCCAGGAGCGACATGCCGCGCCCGATGTACTTCTTCGCCACCGAGACGACGAGACGAAGGTTCGCCTCGGTCAGGCGGCGTGTGGCCTTCTGGCCGTTCCGCTTCACCGTGTCGAAGTGGTAGCGGAGCTTCTCCTCCAGCGGCGAAATCTTCTCGACCAGGCCTTCACCAGGCGGAACGAGTTCGTCTTCACCACCGGCCTCCTCGCCCATCTGGGCGACCAGGTCCGGAGTCAGGATGTGCGTCACGATCGACAGGTGGACCAGCCGCTGATGCGCGTCGTCCTCCTCGATCTTCAGCTTGTTCATCACGTGGAACTTGAAGTCCGGGTCCGTCTCGCCGTCGATCAGGCCACGGAACTGCGGATCGCCGATCGTCTCGCTGAACGACAGGTTCTTGAGCTTCGCGCCGTCCGGGTTGCGCCACTTGCGGACCACGGTCACATCGTCCGGGCCGGGCACCTTGACCAGCTTGTCGAAGTCGTCGATGAAGCGCTTCGCTTCCTTGAAGACCGGGAGCAGCGCGCCCCACTGATCCAGCAGCGTGACCGCCACGCGGGCAGCCGAAGGCGGATGCCCGTAGTTTTCAACGTACTCCTGCTCGATAGCCTCGATGTGGAGGCCTTCTTCCATCTGCCGCGCGAGATGCTTCTCGTCGTCGGCGGTGAGCAGGTACACCTTGCCGATTTCGCGCAGATACATGCGGACCGGGTCGTCGATTCCCTCCGACTCTTCGGTCAGCAGTGCGATATTGGCGTCCTCGTCCTCCTCTTCTTCGTCGGGGTCGACGGGGCCTTCTTCGTCTTCCTCCGCAGCGAGGTCGGTAAGCTCATCCTCGCTGCTGCCTTCATCGTCACCAAAGGACGACAGGCGGCTGAGGACGCCGTCGATTACGGCGCCATCGCTGGCGGGGTTGGCTTCGGTCAGGACATCATCAGACATGCTCAGAGTTATCAATCCCTTCATGTGAACGGGGCGGACCACTAAACGCGCAGGGCAGACTGCGCCTTTTCCATAGTAGCAAGCCTAAGTTCGGTTTTCAAGGCGTTTTCCAAAGGCGATTTGCGGCCCTTTCGCTGCCTTTGCCTGCAAAATGCATGCATTGGTCGTATCATAGCTGCATGGCCACGATCACCATTCGCAACGTCCCGGACGACATTCATGATTCCCTTGTGAATCGCGCGGCGACCAAGGGGCTCTCCCTTCAGGCATACCTCCTTCGAACGCTGATTGACGCATCGGCCAGGCCTGACCTCGAGGAGTGGCTGGAGGCCGTCCGTAGCTCGGTCACAGAGCAAGGGTTCCAGGTCGATCCGGATGGGGTGGTCGAGATGCTGCGCGAGTCACGCCGTTGACGCTGGTCGTCGACGCGTCAGCCGGTGTTGCAGCCCTGACCGACGCCGGCGAAGCCGGTTCACGAATCCGCGAGCGGTTCCACGATCAGTTCCTCTGTGCGCCCTCGGTCTTTTCGTTCGAGGTGGCGAGTACTATCCGCCGGCAAGTCCTGCGTGGCGACATACCGGCAGAATTCGCGGAGATCGCGCACGCTCACCTGCTTTCGCTTCCCATCGTCGAGGTGCCTTACAGCCTCCTTGCACAGCGTGCCTGGGAACTGCGCGAGAACGTCACCATTACTGATGGCGCGTACGTGGCGCTTGCCGAGGTGCTCGACGCGGAGCTGGTAACGCTCGATCGACGTCTTGCGGATGCTCCAGGCATCAGGTGCCGGGTGTTCGTCGCCTGAGTTCGCCCCCACCACCTGTTCCACCTACCCTTACCTCATGCCCTCCCGTCGGCCCCGCTGGAAGACGCCCGAAGAGGCGGAAATCCTCACTCTGCGCGTCGAATCCCTCGTCTTCGGGGGTAATGGTCTTGCCCACCTGCCCGATGGCCGCGTGGTCTTCGTGGCCTACGCGGCTCCAGGCGAACTGGTCGAGGCCCGTGTTGAGCGCGAATACAAGGACTACCTCGAAGCAGTCACCACAAAGGTCCTCGAACCGTCACCAGATCGGGTCGACCCACGCTGTCCGATCTTCGGCGAATGCGGCGGCTGCCAGCTCCAGCACATGACCTACGAATCGCAACTACGCGCCAAGGAAGCCGTCGTGCGCGAGCAGCTTCGACGAATCGGGAAGTTCGATGACGCTCCCGTGCGCCCGATCGTCGGCGCCGAGCACCCATGGGAGTACCGCAATCACCTCCGCTTTTCAACCGGTAAGAAGTATGGCGACATCGGATTCATCAGCCGTCGTGGGCGGGGGCTCCTCAAGGTCGAGAACTGCCCTATCGCCGACCCCTGGGTCAACGCCCTGCTCCCCCGGCTCCAGGGGAAAGGTGCAGGTTTGCATCAGCTCCAGGTTCGCCACTCGCAGGCGACGGGCAGCCATCTCATCTATCCCGAACTCCCCGACGCACCCGTCGAAACCGGACAGAAGTCGTACACGGAGGAACTCGCGGGCCAGCGTTTCGAAGTGAGCGCCTCGGCGTTCTTCCAGGTCAACTCGGCGCAGGCCGAACAGATGGCACGGCTCGTTGGCGAAGCCCTCCCACCACGCGGCCGCATGCTGATCGATGGCTTCGCCGGCGTTGGCACCTTCGCCGTCATCTTCGCCGA
The DNA here is from genome assembly GCA_937954195.1 of uncultured Dehalococcoidia bacterium. Taxonomy (GTDB): domain Bacteria; phylum Chloroflexota; class Dehalococcoidia; order Tepidiformales; family Tepidiformaceae; genus Amarobacter. Next base: position 4,681 of record CALFYR010000236.1, on the reverse strand, counting down.
CCGGTTCGAGCGCGTCCTCGCCATCGAGGAGTCGGCGAGCGCGGGCAAGGACTTCGAGCGCAACCTCGAGCAGGCCCCCAATGTCGAAATGGTCATCGGCAAGGTTGAACATGTGCTGCCCGAGATCGAGCAACGCCCCGACGCCATCGTCCTCGACCCGCCCCGGCCCGGATGCGCTCCGCCCGTCCTCGAAGCCATTACGGAGTTCCAGCCCACCACCGTGGTGTACGTCTCGTGCAACCCGGCAACGCTCGCGCGCGACCTGCGTGTCCTCGTGGATGGCGGTTACCGGCTCGATTGGGTCACGCCGCTGGATATGTTCCCGCACACCGGACACATCGAGTGCGTGACCCGCCTGGTGCTCGCGTGACACGGGTGATCCTCGCTTCGCAATCGCCCCGGAGGCGGGAACTCCTCGGCCAGCTGCTCGACCACTTTGAAGTCCTCCCCGCCGATATCGACGAGCCACTCGGCGAAAATGCCATCGCCGATGCCCGCCAACTCGCGAGGGACAAGGCGCGGACCGTGGCGGAATCCCACCCCGGCGCCTGGGTCGTTGGTTGCGATACCGTCGTCTTCGACGACCGCGGCTCGCTGGGCAAGCCTGCCGACCAGAGCGAAGGGGTCGCAATGCTCACGTCATTGGTCGGACGCACGCACCGCGTAGTCACTGGCATCGCGCTCATCGGCCCGGAAACGGAACTGATCGACCACGCGATCAGTGAAGTCACGATGGCCAACCTTGGCGACGAGCGTATCCGCGCTTATGTCGCCACCGGACGCACGCTGGACAAGGCTGGCGGCTATGCCATCCAGGACGAGGAGTTCCGGCCGGTCGAGCGCCTGGATGGGTGCTACTGCAATGTCGTGGGCCTGCCACTCTGGCGGTTGAAAGGCCTTTTCCAGGCCGCCGGAGTCCCTTCCACGGCGCCGCGGCTGCCACAGTGCGCCACCTGCCCGGATTGGCCTGAGGGCCGTCCAGCGCGTTTGTAAAGACTCGACGACCGCCTCGAACGCGCAACTTGCCGTAACAATTCGGAGGCCAGGGGGTTGAGACGTTGACCCCGTGGAGTAGACTGCCGCAAAAGCACGTGGCTCCCATCGCCCTCACCTCGAGGAGTCACTGGAGGCGGAAATGACCATCAATCGCACCCTGAATCGCGGAAATGCGGCCGGCGGGAACATGCGCCCTATACGCGTGCTCGTCGTCGATGACCACGCAGTGATCCGCCAGGGATTGCGCATGCTCCTCGAGAGCCGCTCCGAGATTGAAGTCATCGGCGACTGCGAAAACGGCCGCGAAGCCCTCCTCGTCGTCGAACGGTCCCGCCCGGACGTCGTGTTGATGGACGTCGTGATGCCCGGTCTAAACGGCATCGAAGCCACGCGCCAGATCCGCAAGGCCTCCTCCAGCACCCGCGTCGTCATCCTCAGCGGCTTCGTGGATGAAGAACAGATCATGGCCGCCCTGCGCAGTGGCGCGTCCGGGTACCTCGTCAAGAACTCCGATGTCTCCGAGCTCGTCCTCGCCATCCAGACCGTCCATCGCGGCAACCAGTACTACTCGGCCGCCTTAAGCGACGGCTTCGACATCGCCGAACTGCAGGTCCAGGCCCGGCGGCCTGAGCAGAAGACCGGCCTCGATACGCTGACCGCGCGCGAACGCGAAGTACTGCAGCTCATCGCCGAAGGCCACACCAACCAGCAAATCGCCGATGAGCTCGTGGTCAGCGTGAAAACCGTGGAAGCGCACAAGGCGCACATCATGGACAAGCTCAAGGCCAAATCGCGCACAGACCTCATCCGCTACGCGCTCAAGCGCGGCATCGTGAAACTCGAAAGCGTGGATGAGGCGGAGCAAAGCCTGGCGAACATCGCCGGCGGCAGCGACGACTAATCGCGGGCCGGCGCCTATTGGTTCGCGGCTATCTGGACCACCTGGAGCATCACGTAAAGCACCAGGATCACGATCATGCTCGAAATGTCGAACATGCCGATTCGGGGCACCACCCGGCGCACAGGACCCACCAACGGCTCAGTAACCACGTCGAGCATCCGCACGAACTCATTGTCCTGGCGGACCGGGAACCAGCTCATCAACGCGCGCGCGAACATCGCCAGGATCAAGGCCCAGAGCACCAGCGAAAACAGCAAGGCAATGGTGTCGTTCACGCCTGTCTCCCGAGTTCCCTGGCACGCTCGTAAGCAGCCCGGACGCATTCGATGACTGTCGCCCGAAACGATCCTCTCTCAAGTTCGAGCAGGCCCGCGGCGGTGGTGCCAGCCGGCGACGTGACCTGGGCGCGCAGGTCCGCGGCCGTGCGCCCGCTTTCGATCGCGTAGCGGGCCGAGCCATACAGGTTCTGAAGGACCAGCTGTTCCGCCTGCGGACGCGTCAGCCCGATGGAGACGGCAGCCTCGACCATGGCTTCGATGAACAGGAACACGTAGGCCGGCCCGCTGCCGCTCACGGCCGTCACCATGTCCAGCTTTGCTTCCGAATCCACCTGTAGCTCTTTGCCGATGGCCCCAAGTAGCGTTCGAGCGCGTTCTCGCTGTTCGGGCGGGACCGACGGCATGGCGTACCACGCGGAGATTCCCTCGCGAATCGTCGCCGGCGTATTCGGCATCGACCGGACGATGCAGTCATTCCCGAACGCAGCCTGGATCGTGGCGCACGTGACGCCCGCCATGATCGAAACGATAAGGGCGTTCGCGGGTGCCGCGCCGTTCACCGTGCCGAGGTCTTGCGGCTTCACGCAGAGCACCACCAGGTCCGCCCCCGCCATCGCTTCGTTCGCGTCGGCGGTTACGGAAACACCGTGAGTCGTTCTCAGGTACTCGGCACGGGCGGGGAGCTTCTCGCTCACCGTGACGTCCGTGGCAGCCAGCACGCCGTCGCTAAGTGCCCCGGCGAGTATCGCCTCGCCCATCACTCCGCCACCGATGATCGCGGTCTTCATTGGCGTTCCCCAAATATCGCTCGGCCGACGCGCACGTGCGTTGCGCCTTCCTCAATCGCGACCTCGAAATCCTCGGTCATGCCCATCGAAAGGTGGGGCAATCCGTGCTCGCGGGCAAGCTCTGCCAACTGCCGGAAGTAGGGGCGTGCCTCCTCCGGGTTCGAAACGCGCGGTGCTACCGTCATCAGTCCAGCGAGCCGGATATGAGGCAGCGACCGCGCGAGCGCGACTGCTCCCGTCACCTGCTCGGGCACGAAACCGAACTTCGATTCCTCGCCGCCCACATTCACTTCGAGAAAGATCTCGACCGGCGCCTCGGCGTTGCTACTTATGACACGTAGCAGCTTCTCTGAGTCCACCGAGTGGATGAACCGCGCGATACTCAGGGCATCGCGCACCTTGTTCGATTGCAGATGCCCGATGAAGTGCCACGTCGGGTTCGTTCCATGCGCAAACACGCTGGTGGGGCTGGTCGCGACATTCACGGCGGCGACCTTGGGCAGCGCCTCCTGAACGCGGTTTTCGCCGAAATCGGTGATACCAGCGGCAGCGGCTTCGAGGACGGAGCCCGCCGGCCAGGTCTTGCTCACCGCGATGAGCGTCACGTCCGAAGGTGAACGGCCCGCTCGGTCGCAGGCCCGCGCGATGCGGTCTCGAACACGTGCCACATTCGCCTTGATATCGGCGGTCGTTGCGGGCGAAGTCACGGCAACTCCGGCGGATGTTTCGCTTCCCAGATTCCCCGGGCCACCAGCGCACCAATGATGAGCAGCACCAGCGCGAGGCCGATCCACGGGTTCACGATGAACGCCCAGATCACCAGGATCACACCAAACACCACGCCAAACAGCAGCCCGAGCGGAAGCGCGAGGGTCTTGAATACGGCCCAGATGATGATGAACGTCTCACGCCACGAACCGGGCGGCGGGTCGTTGTCCGGCGGCTGGTTGGAGCCGTAGTAGAAGCTCATGGCGACAAGTGTAAGGCTCCAACGCGAAAGGCATGAACCTATGGCATGCCCACGTCGTTGAATGCCCAGAGATGCAAGGCCGGGAGTTCGTGCCCGTTCGCCGCGAGGATCGTCGTGACGTCGGTCCGGTGCTCGACCCCATGGTTGTACGCCTGGAACAGGGGAACGGCCGCCGGCAACTCGTACGTCTGTCCGCGGTACTGGCCGGTGATGGTGGTCTCCGCCTCCATGGTGGCAGCGGCCGCTATCAAATCTTCCGCGTCTTGAACGAAGTGCGCGCGAAGTTCCGCCAGCGTCGGCAGAGGATCGGGCATTGGCGCCAGCCTGACCGGCTCAGATGACTGGATCGCAGCAATGAACCGCCGCTGGTTCAGCAGCGTGTGGGTAATGGTCTCGTGGATGGACCCGTAGACACCGGGCGTCGTGAGCGTCAAGGCGTCTGCCGGCAGTTTGGCAAGCTCATCAAAGAGCGTGAGCCACGACCAGCGGTGGTGGCGGTAGAGGATGGGTAGGGCTGTGGTCATTGGGTGATTGTGCGTGGTTGGCGGGATGCTGTCAGTGGCTGGCGGGAGAGGTAGGTGACAGCGGGATGGCGGGAGCTTGGGATTACTGCCGCGTGAGTTGGGCAACCACCTGACCGTAGATACCTCCTTCAAGTGCGAGCAATGGGTGACGAATGTCCACGTCACTACCCAGTTTGCTCGTCCACGATGCCAGGTCGAGGCGCCGGGCCACGGCGACGACGCCC
>CALFYR010000235.1 GCA_937954195.1 uncultured Dehalococcoidia bacterium | reverse complement strand
CTGTACGACCGTTTCGGGCACGCGGGGGTGGACGGGCAGGCCGGCGGCGCGGGCGGGTTCGACGGGTTCACGCATTTCGACGGCTTTGGGGATATTTTCGACGCGTTCTTTGGTGGCGCGAGCAGGCGCGGGGGAAGGCGGAGGGGCCCGGCCCGGGGCGCCGACCTTCGGTACAACCTGCGGCTTAGCTTCGAAGAAGCGGTCTTTGGGACTGAGAAAGAGATTGAGTACCAGCGACAGGAGAAATGCGAGACGTGCGAAGGGCTCGGCGCCGAGCCGGGCTCGGAGCTGGTGACGTGTCCCGAATGTAACGGGGCGGGCGAGATCCGGCGCTCGCAGCAAAGCATCTTCGGGCAGTTCGTGAACGTGACGGCGTGTGGCCGCTGCCAGGGCGAGGGCCGCATCATCCCGAACCCGTGCGCGACCTGCCGGGGTTCAGGGCGGACACGCCAAACGCGAAAGATCGAGGTGAAGGTCCCGGCGGGGGTGGAGGACGGCCAGCAGATTCGTCTCACGGGCGAGGGCGAGGCGGGGCCGCGCGGCGGCGAGAACGGCCACCTGTTCGTGGCGTTGAACGTGGCGCCGCACGAAGTGTTCGAGCGGGTAGAGGACCACATCGTGCTGGAGCTGCCCGTCAACATGGCCCAGGCCGCGCTCGGAGCGGAAATCGAGATCCCGACCCTGGACGGGGAGCTGGCCTTCGAGGTCCCGGCAGGGACGCAGAGCGGCGAAGACTTCGTGATCCGCGGGAAGGGCGTGCCCCACCTTCGCGGGACGGGCCGAGGCGACATGGTGGTTCGGGTGACGGTGGTGGTCCCCGAGGACCTGACCGACGACCAGCGCGAACTGCTTGAGCAGCTCGCGGCCACGATGGGTACGCCGACGCTGCCCAAACGGCAGAAGGGGTTCTTCGAGCGGATCCGTGACGCGATGGCGGGGTAGCGAATTGTCGATTTTCGATTGTCGATTGGCGGTTGGTGAACCGGGTTCGTGGGTCCGGGAACATCAGGCAGGGGCCCGGCCGTGAGTAATCTTTGGTTTGAGGTGACGGCGCAGACACCGCCGGCACTGGTCGAAGAAGTTTCGGAGCTGGTGCGGAAGGCGAGTCCGGGCGGGATTACGGTCGAGGAGCCGATCGACATCCTCGGGCCGGAGAAGGGGTTCCGGGTGCGCGGCGGGGAGCCAGTGCTCATCCGGGCGTACCTGCCTTCTTCAGAACTGGGCGCCGTGCTGGTGGACGACCTTCGCACCGCGATGCAGGCCTACCCTTCGGTGCAGCTGACGGCGAAGCCCATCTACGAACAGGATTGGGCGGTTTCGTGGCGTGAGTTCTTCGGCGTGGTGGAGACCGGCGGCCGGGTGGTGATTGTGCCCTCGTGGGTGGAGCATCAGGTGGAGCCAGGCCAAATCGCCGTTCAGCTCGACCCAGGGCAGGCGTTCGGTACGGGCCACCACGAGACGACCAGGCTGTGCCTGAAGGCCCTGGACGGGCTTTGCCGTGCGGGGATCACAATGCTCGATGTCGGGACAGGGTCCGGCGTGCTCTCCATCGCGGCCGTGAAGCTCGGGGTTCCGCGGGTTGTCGCCATCGATATCGACCCGATCGCGGCCGAAATCGCCCGGCGTAACTGCGACACCAACGGCATTGGCGATGAGGTTTCCATCAGCGCCGGCACGTTGACTCCGGACCATCCGGGGCGGTACGAACTGGTCGCATCGAACATCAGCACCGACGCGAACATTGGCCTTGCCGAGACCTTCGGCACGGTGGTGTTATCGGGCGGTGACCTGGTGCTCTCGGGGATCCTTGAGACGGATGACCAGCGGGTGATTGCTGCGATGGAGCGTGTTGGCTTCGAGCTGGTGGCGCTGGAGCACGAGCGGGACTGGTCGCTGATCCATCTACGGAAGCGCTAGCGCCAGCCGAACGGTCAGCGGAGGTCCAGGCGCATCACGATGCGGGGGAAGCCGTCGATGACGGAATCGCTATCGGCGACTTTTGTGAATCCCGCCTGTTCGAACAGTTTGCGGGTCCCGACGTAGCCCATGGTGAGGTCGACTTTGGCATCGCCGTTGTCGACCGGGTAGCCCTCGATTGCGGGAGCGCCATAGGACCGTGCGAAGTCGACGGCGCCGGCCAAGAGCGCGTGGGCGATTCCTCTACCCCGGTTGCCGCCTCGAACTCGAAAGCACCAGACGGTCCAGACTGGTTGTTCATCGATGTGGGGGATCTTGCTGTTCTTGCGGGCGAAGCTGTTCAGGTCGGCCCGAGGAGCTACACCTGCCCAGCCGACTGGCATGTCTCCGTCGTATGCGACGACACCGGGCGGCGGATCGAGGGCGCATAGCCCTGCGACGCGCTCGCCACGGGCCTTACCGACAAGTTCGCGGTTTTCGCGGGAGGGAAGGCGGTACGTGAGACACCAGCAAACGTTCGCGTCGGGCTTCGACGGCCCGAGGATTTGCGCGACATCTTCGAACACGGTCGCAGGACGTACTTCGAATGCCATCGGCGAATTCTGCGCTACGCCGATGGAAATGCAACAGGTCGCCCCAGGCGCCTTCTTGCCAGGGTCGCGTCAGGAGCTGCGTCAGAGCCCCTGCGCGCTCCGGAGACGCGGATCGAGGATGTCGCGGATGCCATCGCCGAGGAGGTTGAAGGAGAGGGTGATGATGAAGATGGCGAGCCCGGGAAAGAACGACAGGAACGGCGCGACGTAGATCTGCGTAAAGGCTTCGTTGAGCATCCCGCCCCAGGTTGGGGTGGGCGGCCGGACGCCGACGCCGAGAAAGCTCAGGCTGGCTTCCGCGAGGATTGCGGTGCCCATGGTCAGCGTGCCGGCGACGATGACCGACGGCAACGTGTTCGGCCAGAGGTAGCGCAGCATGATGCGGGTATCGCCGGCGCCGATCGAACGTGCGGCGAGGACGTAGTCCATGTTGCGAAGGGCAAGGACCTGGCCGCGGACGAGGCGGGCGTAGTTCGGTGCGGCGCCTACTCCGAGGGCGATCATGAGGTTCGTGATGCTTGGACCGAGGACAAGCACGAGGGTAAGGGCGAGTACGAGCCCAGGAAACGCAATCACCGCGTCGGTGATGCGCATGATGAAGGCATCGACCCAACCGCCACGGTAGCCACTGAGAATGCCGAGCGGGACACCGAGGCCAGCGGCAACAGCAACGGCGAGGACCGCGACCTGAAGTGACACGCGGGCGCCGTGAATCTCCCGGCTGAGGACATCCCGGCCGAGGCTGTCTGTGCCGAAGGGGTGGCTCCATGAGGGCGATTGGAGGCGGTTGCGGCCATCTGTTTCGGCGGGGTCGTACGGGGCGATCCACGGAGCAAGAAGTGCGATGAGTACAAAGGTCACGATGATGACGAGCGCGACCGAGGCCATCGGGTGATGGCGGGCGACCCGCCAGGTGCGACCGACGCTGAATCGTCGACGGGAGGCAGGCCGGATTGGCGCCGCCTGAATGGCTTGCGTCACGGGTGCCTCCTAGGAGTAACGGATCCGGGGATCGAGGATTGCGTAGCTGAGGTCGGTCACGAGGTTCACGAGGAGCACCGTGACGGTGAACAGGAGCACGACGCCCTGGAGCATTGGATAGTCGCGGCCGTTGATGGCCTGGATGGCGAGGCGGCCAATGCCCGGCAGGGCGAACATGGATTCGATGATGATGCTGCCGGCGAGGAGCGACCCGAGCTGGAGACCGATGATGGTGGCCACAGGGAGGAGCGAGTTGCGCAGGGCGTGGCGCATGATGACCGTGGTGTTCTTCAACCCTTTGGAGCGGGCTGTGCGGACGTAGTCCTGGTTCAGCACTTCGAGGACGCTGGAGCGCGTGTAGCGCATGATCGAACCGGAAAGCGTGAGGCCAAGTGCGGTGACGGGCATGACCATGTGCTCCAGGGCGCCGACCGGATCTTCCCAGAGCGGGACGAAGCCGGAGGCGGGGAGCCAGTTGAGTTCGACCACGAAGAGCCAGATCAGGAGCATGGAGAACCAGAAGTTCGGGATGGCGACACCGAACATGGCGAAGAACGTGACAACCACGTCGATGGGGGAATTGCGCTTGACCGCCGCGATGGTGCCGGCCGGTACCCCAACTGCCACCGCCACAAACAGGGAGAGCAGCCCGAGCTGAATGGTCGTCGGCATGCGGTCCTTGATCTGTTCGGTGACGGAGCTTCGGTCCTTGAAGGAGCGGCCGAGGTCTCCCTGGACGACATCGCCGAGCCAGCGGCTGTATTGAACGACAACGGGATCGTCGAGGCCGAGGTCGTCACGGAGCTGTTCGATGACCACCGGATCGAGGTTGGCCTCTGATTCGCCGATCATGGCGTAGATGGGGTCGCCGGGGAGAAGCTGCATCATCACGAAGAGGCCGAACGTCACCATGAGGGCGACGATCGGCATCTGGAGGAAGCGGCGCACAAGGTATGCGGTCACGAGGTTGCCTCTGTGGTGCGGTGCGCCCCGGATGAAACGGAGGAGGACCGGGGCGCACCGCGGGGAACGTTCAGCGAGCTAGGCTTCGAGCCAGGCCTGGGTGACATCCATCGCGCTGCCGGAGCGGAGCCAGACGAGGCCCTTTGCCTTCTTCGCGATGCCGGCAAGGGTCGGGGCTTCGATGAGCCAGACCTTGTAGGCGTTGTCGTAGTCCAGCTGGACGATGTCGCGGTAGACCGCCTTGCGCGCTTCCTGGTCGAATTCGGTGAGCGCCTTGGCGAGCAGGGCATCGACTTCGGGCATGGCGGTGCCACCAGGGGCGTTGGCGCTGCCGAAGTTGGTCTCCAGGTACTGGTACGGGTCGCCCTGGGGAGCGCCGCCGCCTTCGAGACCGAGCGAGTACTCGCCATTGCGGCGGTACTTCTCGGTGTAGACGGGCACTTCCATGCTATCGACGGTGAGGTCCACCCCGAGGCGGCGGAGCTGCGACTGAATGAGCTCACCAATGCGGGGGTAGACACCCGACGTGTAGGTGGCGATGTTCAGGGTCGTCCCGTCGGCGAGGCCGGCCTGCGAGAGGAACTCGCGAGCCTTGTCCTCGTCGTACTCGTAGTAGGGAGCCGACTCGTCGTATGCCCACGTGAGGTTGGTCAGCGGCCCGCGGCCGCCGGAGCCGAGACCGTCAGCCGGTTCGACGCAGTTCTTAATTTCGCAAAAAAAGATGAAAGGGGAGAGTCCGAGGGTTAGCGTATCCTCACGCGGCGGAGCACCTGCGTTCGCACACGGCCGTTAGGCAGATAGGTCACGCGGATCGTCTCGCGATAGGTCCTGAACCAGCGGCGAACGATGCGTGTCGTGATGTACGAACGCCCCCGGCCGTTGTTCCAGCGACGGTCATTGATCCT
>CALFYR010000234.1 GCA_937954195.1 uncultured Dehalococcoidia bacterium | reverse complement strand
GCCTCGAAGTACTCCGGCCCGCGCAGCCACGTCAGGTCGTTGTGGCCCGCGCCCTCGAGCACCAGCAGCTCCCGCTCGGAGGTAAGCAGGTCGCGTAATGCTTCGGCTGCCGCCAGCGGCACCAGGTCGTCCCGTTCGCCGTGGATGATGAGCGTCCGGAGCTGAATGCCGCGCAGCTTCGCCTCATGAGCGTCTCCGAGCGCGGCGCCTTCATCCCCGGCGCCGAACCGCTCGGCCATCCGCCTCACGTTCCACGCGCCGCTCTCGATGATCAGCCCGCCAAATCCGGTCGAAGCGTTGGCGGCAATTTCCAGGGCCGGGTGGCTCCCAAGGCTTCGGCCCATGATGAACCTGGGCGCATCGAACCCACCTTCATCCATGATGTCGTGGAACGCCTCCGCGACGATCGGCGCGTCCGCCACGAGTCGTTCGAACGTCGGCGCCCCGTCGCTTCGCCCATATCCGCGGAACTCGGCGACCAGCAAATTGGCCCCAGCGTGACGGTAGTACTGGGCCAGCTCGTCGTGTTCGCTGGCCACCTCCCCGTTCCCGTGGAAGTACAGGATCGACGGAAGCTGTGGGTCGAACGGGTACAACCTCGCCGCAATCCGCAGGTCAGGCGCAACGGGGATCTGAAGGTCGATCGCCCACTCCGGAGGCGGCGTCCAATCGTGTCGAGGAAAGAAGATCGCATCGGCGGCGCCGAGACGATCGAGCAGCGCGTAGTCGATAGTCACGCGGGGCACTCTACAGCCTTCCGTTCATTCGGCGCCGGGCGGCCTCACTGCTTGAGCGCCCGCGTCGCGTAGTACCCCGGCATGTACTTCGCACTCGCATTCGAATGGTGCGGAGCCTCATCGAACCCCGTGATCACGAACCCAGCGGCTATCTGCCCGCCAATTTGTTCCGTCATCGTATGGCTGAACTCCAGCGGCCAATCGGCGCGGTCCGCCAGTTCCTCCGCCGTGAGGCTCGCCGTATCGGAATATGGCAGCGAGTGGCGGACAACGAACTCCTCGCGCTCATCCAGCGCGTCCGCGTCGAAGATGTACAGGTCGGGGTTCAGGAACCCCGCCAGAAGGCTCCCGCCGGGCCGCAACACCCGGTGGCACTCGCGCCAGACGGGGCCAAGCTCGGGACAGAAGAGGTTCGAGACGGGATTCAGAACCACGTCGAACGATTCGTCATCAAACGCGCCAAGGTCCCGCATGTCGCCGAGAACGGTGCGAATCGAGAGGCCCTCCCGCTTGGCCACCTCCCGATCGCGTTCGAGCTGTGCGGGCGAGTTGTCGAAGATCGTCACGTCGGCGCCCGCGGCCGCCAGCAGCGGACCCTGTTGTCCCCCTCCGGCAGCAAGCCCGAGGATGCGGACTCCGCCGAGATCCACCGGCAGCCAATCGCGGACGATCGGCTTGTGCCCGATGAGGACGACGCCGGAGAGGTCGCCATTTCGGGCAGCCGCCACCAGTTCGGGAGACACGCCGCGAGTCCACTGGTCTCCAGCGGCGGCCTGCCGGTCCCAGGCCGAACGATTGTGCGCAACAACATCAAGGTCAGTCACGCGGATAGCGTACTGCCTTTCTCCCTTCCCCCTCCCTCCTTAACAGGCCATACTCCCGTTATGCCAACCGCGGCCCCGCACAAGTCCGCCGAGGCCTTCCTCGATGCCTACCTCCGCGAGCTCAGCGCGGTGGGCAACCGGTCCGACTACACCATCCGCAACTACCGGAACGACATTGGCAGCTTCCTCCGCTGGTGCGAAGAACGCGACCTCGAGCCGCTCCGGATCACTCGCCAGGTCTTCCGCGAGTTCCTCACCGAACTCAAGGACGGCGGAATGGTCCCCGCCTCTATTACTCGCCGAACGAGCACCGTTCACGGCTTCTACAAGTACCTCCACGCCGAAGGCGCCACCGAGCGCGACCTCCTCTACGGCATCGCGTTACCCAAGCGGCCGAAACGCCTCCCCAAAGTGCTCGACCCGGCCATGCTGACGGCCCTCCTCGAGGCCCCTGACACCGCCAGCCCGGCCGGCCTCCGTGACCGAGCGATGCTGGAACTCCTGTACGGCGGCGGGCTCCGCATCTCCGAGCTCGTCTCGCTCAACCTCGGCCAGGTCGATCTCGGTGATGGCTCGGCCGTCATCCACGGCAAGGGTTCGAAAGAGCGGCAGGTGCTCTTCGGCGAACCCGCCATGCAGGCCCTCGAGCGCTACCTCGAAGCGGGGCGGCCCGAACTCCTCGCCAACGGCCAACGCCCGGCACCGGACGCTCATCCGCTGTTCCTGAACCGCTTCGGTGGCCGCCTGACAGCCCGCGCCGTCCAGATGCTCATCAAGCGCCACGCCATCGCGGCCGGTATCGCGGCGGAGGTGCACCCCCACCTGCTTCGTCATTCCTTCGCAACCCACCTTCTTGATGGCGGCGCCGACCTTCGTATCGTCCAGGACCTTCTCGGTCACTCCTCCGCGAACACCACGCAGATCTACACGCACGTATCCCAGGCCCGGCAGGCCGCCGTCAGCGCGGCAGCGTGGGAAAAGGTCGCCGAGCAGGCGCTCGAAGGCCCTCGCCGTAAACGCCGCGCCGC
>CALFYR010000233.1 GCA_937954195.1 uncultured Dehalococcoidia bacterium | reverse complement strand
CGGCGCCAGAACCTGGAAGACCTCTTCCGGCCAGAAGGAGCGGCGGATGCAGCAGGCTGAATCGCGCACCGGCAACATCTACGACCTCGGCTATCGCCATTACGACGGGATGCGGCTCGGCCGCCGCGCCGCGATCCTCTCCCTCTACCTGTACACGCTGCGGGGGGCCTTCGGTCTTGGCCGCCGTACCGCCGCGAAGATCATGCCGGTCGCGATCACCATCATTGCCTTCATCCCGGCCGTCGTTCAGCTCGGCATCGCGGGCCTGCTCAGCGACGACGTCGAAATCATCCGTCCGGAGAACTACTTCGGCTTCGTCGAAGTCCCCGTCGCGCTCTTCTGCGCGGCCGTCGCGCCCGAAATCTGCGGCCGCGATATGCGCCAGCGCACTCTCTCGCTCTACTTCTCCCGTGCGCTCAGCCGCACTGACTACGCGCTCGCCAAGCTTGCCGCCTTCACCACGGCAATCGCCTTCCTCACGCTGCTGCCGCAGGCAATCCTCGTCCTCGGCAACGGCCTCGCCAGCGATAGCCTCGGCGATTTCGTCCGTGATAGCTGGGAAGACATCCCCCTCACTGTCGCCGCCGGCGCCGCGCTCGCCGCCACCGCCGCGTCCGTCTCCCTCGCGATCGCCTCCCAAACATCGCGCCGTTCGTATGCGACCGTCGCCGTCGTTGCGTGGTTCCTCCTGACGTTGCCCATCGCCGGCATTCTTGTTTTCGGCATCGGCGGCGTGGGCAGAGCCGCCGTCTACCTCAGCCCCTTTGACTTCATGTATGGGGCAGTCGCGTGGATCTTCAACGCCGACCTCGGCACCGATTCCACCCAGCGCGAAGCTCGCTTCGACCTGTGGACCTACGGCGTCGCCATCGCCGTCTACACGGCCGCCGGTGTCTTCTTCACGCTCCGCCGATTCATGAGGATCGCCGCATGAGCGACCAGCCGAACCTCCCCCCGCCGCCCCGGGCGCCCGCCCTCGAGGCCGTCAACGTCAGCCGCTGGTACGGCAACATCGTCGCCGTCAACGACATCTCGTTCGCGCTGCCGCCCGGCATCACCGGCCTCCTCGGCCCAAACGGCGCCGGCAAGTCCACCATGCTCCACATGCTCTCGGGCTTCCTCCAGCCATCCGCCGGCGAGGTGCGAGTCTTCGGCGAACCCGTCTGGCAGAACGAGCAGCTCTACCGCCGCGTCGGCCTCGTGCCCGAACGCGAAGCCGTGTACCCGTTCCTCACCGGCCGCGAGTTCGTCGAGATGAGCGCCGAACTCCAGAAGCTCCCGAACCCAAAGGATGCCGCCGCTCGCGCCATCGCCATGGTGGACCTCGAATCCGCCGCCGACCGCAACGCGGGAGGCTACTCGAAGGGCATGAAGCAGCGCATCAAGATCGCCGCAGCCCTCGTCCACGAACCCGATGTCCTCCTTCTCGATGAGCCCTTCAACGGCGCCGACCCACGCCAGCGGCTCCACATGATGGACCTCCTCCGAAGCATGGCGGCCGAAGGGAAGACCATCCTCTTCTCGTCCCATATCCTCGAAGAGGTAGAACGCCTCGCCGAAGAGGTGCTCGTCATTGTCGCCGGCCGCCTCGCCGCCTCCGGCGATTTCCGCGAAATCCGCAAGCTGATGACGGACCGCCCGCACACCTTCACCGTCCGCTCCAGCGATAACCGCACGCTGGCCGCCGCTCTCGTTAGCGACGAATCCGTCTACGGTGTCGAACTCGTCGATGGCACGCTGCACGTCCGCACGTCCGAGTTCGCCGCCTTCACGATGGCGATCCCGAACGTCGCCCGCACCGCCGGTGTCTCCATCCTCGAACTGCGCCCCACCGATGAATCGCTGGAGAGCGTCTTCTCCTACCTGGTGAAGCGATGAACGCCACCATCATCCGCCTCACCTTCCGCCAGCTGCTCGGCCAGAAGCGCACGATGCTGATGCTCTTCTTCGCCCTCATCCCAATCGGTATCGCTATCCTCTTCCGGTTCGCCGGCGACGACGAAGACCCGCGCCAATGGACCGCCCAGACGCTTCTTGGCGGCCTGACCGTCGGCACGTTCCTGCCGCTCGCCGCGCTGGTCTTCGGGACCGCCGCACTCGGCACCGAATTCGAAGACGGCACCGCGCCCTACCTCCTGTCCAAACCCATCCCCCGCCACCAGGTCGTGCTTTCGAAACTCTTCGTCGCGTGGGTAGCCACGGCCTCCGTCGTCCTGGTCGTTGGTCTCGTGGCGGGCATCATCGGCATCTGGGGCGAGCAGGAGAGCGGCATCGTTGTCGGCTATGTCGTGGCTATCGTCATCGGCGCGCTCGTCTATAACGCGGGCTTCATCTGGCTCAGCATCGCCACCAGCCGTGCCCTGATCGTTGGCCTCGTCTACGTCTTCCTCTGGGAGAACATCATCGCCAGCCTGTTCGCGGGCGTTCGCTTCCTCTCGATCCGGCAGTTCACGCTCGGCATCGCCGGCGGAATCATGGACGTACCCGAGCGCATCTTCGACCCGCGCCTCGGCTTCGCGGCTGCCGTCATCCTCAGCGCCGTCGCCATCCTCGCCACCATCTGGCTCGCCATCCGCGGGCTGCGCCGCTGGGAAATCGGCGAAGCTGGTTAGTCATAACCGGCTTGCGGGCGAACACCGCAAGGTGAGGCGCACCGTCAATCGAAAATCGTCAATTCTCCAGCGCCTTCCCACTCACCTCGTACGGCACGATCCGGAACAGGATCGCCTCCGCCAGCGTCGTCCGGTGCCCGTGCCCGAACGTCACCTCTCCCGCATGCCCGCCGAACGCCCGCAGCAGCACCTGTCGCGCGTGCGTCCGTTCCTCCTCTGTCTGCAGCTCGTGGTAGGTGCCCTGCACCAGCACGCTCGTCCAACACTCGCCGATACCGATCTGGTCTACCTGGAACGCCACCCGCGGCCACAACCGCATCAGACGGATCTTCTTCCCCGCCGATGCATGCCCGTACACATACCCGTCCGCCCAGGCGTACTGCAGGGGCACCACGTACACGTCCTCCTCATCTCGCACCGCCAGCCGCCCGAGCTTCTGGCTCAACAACAGGTCCTCGCACTCCCCCAACGACAGGTCTCTGAGCATGGCCACCTCCCGTGCGACCCATGCTCCGCCCAATTCCACCCTCCGCCACCGGCCATTCGTGCCCGCCCCGTGGTTCCATCCGGCCCAAACGGTCCGCACATCCGAAAATCGACAATCGAAAATCGGAAATGGCGGCGGGCCCTCGGCGGTGGGGCTACATCCCCAACGTCGGGTTTCGCTGCTGCAGGATGTCCTCCATCCGCGTCTTCACTGAACCCAGCACGCCTTCCTGCGCCGGGAAGATGTAGAACTTGTCGTCCCGGATCGCCTCGAACACCATGTCCGCCACGTACTCCGGCTCGTAGCCCGCTTTCAGCGCCGCTTCGAACCCGGCGCTGAACGCCTGCAGCTCGGGCCGCTGCGCCGAAAGGTCCGTCGCTGGCCCATACTCCGGCTGCCTATTCCGTTCCGAATCCAGGATGGCCGTCCTGATCAGGCCCGGGCACAGCACCGAAGCCGAAAGCTTCGCGCCCATGCCCTTGAACTCCTTGTAAATGCCCTCTGTCAGGCACACCACGCTGTGCTTCGACACGTTGTAGGGGTTCGCGCCAGTGAGCAGGCCGGCCATCGAGGCTGTGTTCACGATGTGCCCCTCTTCGCCGTTCTCAATCATTCGCGGGATGAACGCCCGGATGCCGTACAGCACCCCCATGAAGTTCACGCCGAACGTCCACTCCCAGTCGCTGAGCGGGCTTTCCCACGGCCGCGACCGCAGCGTCGCGGCTGTTGCCGCAACACCGGCGTTGTTGCACACCACGTGCACGTTCCCGAAGCGCTCGAACGCCGCGTCCGCGAGCGCGTTCACCGCGTCCTCTCGCATCACGTCGGTCCGCACGCTCAGCACGTCGGCGCCCTTTTCCTTGAGGGCCGCATGGGCCATGGAAAGCGGTTCCGATTCGATATCGGCGAGCACAACCTTCATGCCCTCGTCGGCGAACTTGTGCGAAAACG
>CALFYR010000232.1 GCA_937954195.1 uncultured Dehalococcoidia bacterium | reverse complement strand
GCGGGGGCAAAGGTTGCGAGCCTGGCATCCGCGATTGACGCGGCTCCCGCGGAGTTCGAGTCCATTCTTTCCAGGGGTACGGAAGAGTGCCTCGAGACGGTGGTCTCGTGGCCGGACGAAGATCCTTCCGCGGGCCGCGGCGCGATCTCCGGGCTGATGCATGCGACCTCTCACCTGGCGGAGCATGTGGGCCAGGTCCAGCTCACGCGTGATCTCTGGCTGGACCGCTAGCCAGTTGGTGTAAGCTTCCAGTGGCGGCCCCGGGACGGGCTGCAGCATGGAGGCACGCGATGCAGCAGGAGAACACCGAGTTCGAACTCCGCGGGATCAACCACCTCGCGCTCGTTTGTCGCGACATGGAGCGCACCGTCGACTTCTACACGAACGTTCTCGGCATGCCGCTGGTGAAGACGATCGAGTTGCCGGGCAACATGGGTCAGCACTTCTTCTTTGACATCGGGAATGGCGATCGGCTCGCGTTCTTCTGGTTCCCCAACGCGCCGGCCGCTGCACCGGGAATCTCCGCTCCCACCGGCATGCCGGGAGAAGGGGAACTGGCCACGGCCCATGGGTCGATGAACCACGTCGCTTTCGACGTGCCGTCGGACAAGTTCGATGAGTACCACGCGAAGCTCAAGGCGAAGGGCGTCCACGTCACCCCGATCCTGAACCACGACGACAGCCCGCGACAGGTTGCCCGCGAACTCCACGAAGGCGTGTTCATCCGCTCGTTCTACTTCATGGATCCGGACGGCATACTGCTCGAATTCGCCACCTGGCTCCGCGCCATGCGGCCCGACGACGTGAAACACAAGCCAGCGACGTCCTCTGATGTGGACCGGTACCTTGGGTTGGTGGCGACCGGAGGCCAGTAGCCTATGAGCACTCCCGCAGGATGCGGGGCTCGCTGAAAGTGAGCGTACCTTCGGCGTAGCACGACGAGATCGTCAGCAGGTTCCGCAGCGCGCGGAACGGATGGTTCCTGGGCACCACATCCGTGGGCTGCAAGGCGGCACCCTTGGAGAGCATCGCCAACTCGATTTCGGGTGTCACAAGTATCTCGGTCAGAACGGGTTCCCCATCGTGGTTGGCGATGGCCAGCCAGGGATCCCATCGCAACATGGATGGTTCGATCGCGTAGGCGGCCGGGAGCACGGCGGTCGCCAGTTCGCCCATCGCCGAGGACACAGTACCGGTGATCCTTTGCCCCTCACGTTCGATGGAGGTTGCCCCGGCTTGCATCCCATTGCTGAAGGTCCCGGCTATACGGTCCACCGAGGCTACCCCTGCCGCCAGGACGTTTCGGGGCATCAGCATGAACCTGCCACCGACTGCCAGCGCGGCGAACGACGCCGGCTCCCGGTCGAGATGGCCGGCCGCTATCAACAGTCGCCCGTAGCAGGGTATGGGACGCGAGACATCCGCCGGCAAGGCTTCCAGAGCGGCCCGCCGCGGGACCTCGAACGTGATCTGAAGCCAGCGCGCATCTTCCAAAACGATCGGTTCGGGCTTCTCTGGCACATTGCCCGCCACCACGGTTGTCCGATCGAGTGTCCCGGTATCCGGCATCTCACACCCTCCCCGGTGCTACGCCGATTCCCACGGTACCGGGCCCAAGCTGGGCGCCGATGGTCGCGGCCAGGTTGCTAACGACGACGCGCGCCCCCGGGTGCCCCGCACCCACAAGTTCGACGGCACGATCCGCCGACGCCGGGGCATCCGCATGGGCGATGGTGACCACGAGCGGCCGTCCGAGCCCCGCTCGAACCGCGACGGCGGTCGCGGCGGCTTGGAGCGCGTCGTCGAACGTCTCTGCTCGCGACACGCCGGTGAGTCGTGTCCCGGCACGAAGGACGGGGCAGGCGCCATCCAGCTCACCCAACCGTTCTTCGATGAGCGCGAGGCGGCCCGAGCGTTCGAGCCACGCGGTGCTCCCGGGTACGAACAAGGCATCGCTGGCTGGTTCGAGCGCTTCTATGGACTCGAGCGCGTCTTCGATGCGTTGCGTGCCGGCGCACTGAGAGAGGGATGTCAGCAGCGAGGCCAGGCCGACGCTGCCCACGCCGGGGTTCACAACCTTGATACGCGCTTCGGGTCGATCAAACTGGATGGCGAGCATCGCGGCCGAGGCAGTGGTGAACGACGATGAGACATCGAACGGGGTGACCAGGCAGAGCACCGAGTCCGCCCGCTCAAGACCCGCCAGGAACGCGCCGGTCCACGCCGCTTCCGTGGGTCCGAAGGTGCGGGGCGCCTCGCCCGTTTCCCGCATCCGCTCGAACATCTTCGGCAGGGCTGAGGCCTGCTCGACGACTCGTTCGTCGTCGAAGGCATAACTGCCAGGGGCGACGAGGATGCCCAGTTCTCCGGCGACTTCCGCGGGGAGGTTCGCGGCAGAGTCGGTGACCAGCGCGATGGAGTTCTTCATACGGCGGCGACGCTCTCTCCCGGCGGGATGCTAGCATAATTGTTAGCCTGAGGCTTAGGATTTCCGTCGCGCGAAACGAGGGGCGCATGAAGTTCGGCATCTTTTACGAGCACTCGGTCCTTAAGCCGTGGGATGAGCGGTCGGAGTACCGCGTCTTCCACCAGGCCGTGGAGCAAGTGGTAACCGCCGACGAGGTTGGGTTCGACCAGGTTTGGGAGGTGGAGCACCACTTCCTGGAGGAGTACTCCCACTCCTCGGCGCCCGAAGTCTTCCTCTCGTACTGCGCCGCGAAGACGCAGCGGATCCGGTTCGGGCACGGCATTGCGCTCATGCTCCCGCCCATCAACCATCCCGCGCGGGTGGCCGAACGCGCCGCGACACTCGATATCCTGAGCGATGGCCGGTTGGAGTTTGGCACCGGGCGTTCTGCGACGTGGACCGAGCTGGGCGCATTCGGCTGCGAGCCCGATGTGACCAAGGAGATGTGGGACGAATGCACGCGCGCCGTGGTCAAGATGTGGACGACCGACGACTTCTCCTGGAACGGCCGCCACTTTTCGATGCCGCCGCGCAATGTACTGCCGAAGCCGATCCAGTCGCCGCACCCGCCGCTCTGGGTGGCGGTGCAATCACCGGAGACGGCGGTGCAGGCGGGCGAGCGCGGCATGGGCATGCTCGGCGTGACGCTGGGCGCCCCCCTTGATTACCAGCAGATGGTGAAGGACTACCGCCGCGCCATTCGCACCTGCGAACCCGTGGGCGAAGCGGTGAACGAGCAGGTGAACGGAGTCGCGTTCATGTACTGCGACGAGGATGACTCACAGGCGAAGGCCATTGGTGGCATGGCCGCCATGCAGTTCGGTGTGCGTGCGGCGCACCTGGTTGGTGTCGGGGGTATCTACCCCTCGCCTGCGTACCATTCGCATGCCAGTGCGGCGCCCCTGCGCAACCGCCCCGGCGACGTTGTCGGCCCTGTACGCGAAGGCACGCCCATCGGCGACCCCGAGGCCTGCATCAAGGCGCTCAAATGGTGGGAGGAAGTCGGCGTCGATCGCATGGTCTTCCTTATAAATACCGGCGAGACCATCCCCCAGGAGAAGGTGCTCAACTCCCTTCGCCTGTTCGCGACCGAGGTGATGCCGGCGTTCACGCGGATGGAACGCGCGGAGGCTTCGAAGGCCGCCGAAGCGGAGAAACGTGAGGCAATACAGCGAGCCGCAGCGCGGTAGTGCCCCGGTCAAGCGCCTTTCCGTTGCTCCGCACCTGCCCACCGGTACACTTGTCCCAAGAATGAAGTTCGTCGCGCCCCTACTCGCAGCGATGGCTGCCGTGCTGCCAGTTGTCCTTGTCTTCGCTCACGCTGAGCCCACGCGGGTTACTCCTGGCGATGGCGCAGTGCTGAACGAGCCGCCCCTCGAAGTGGTGTTCGAAATGAGCCAGGAGATGGCGCGGCAGGACGGCCAGAACGACATAGATGTCCTCGACGCGGCCGGAAACGAAGTCACCACGATCGCCGCGGTCATCGACAACGCCGACCGCAAGCGGCTTTCCGTCGCTTTGCCTTCGAACCTGGAGCCGGGGGAGTACACCGTCGAGTGGAAGACGCTAAGCGCTGAGGACGGTGACCCGGATTCGGGTAGTACGACATTCACGTACGACCCCTCAGCCGCCGCCGATCCCGGCCAGGAAGTCCTCCGTGAAGACCTGCTAAATCCCGGAGGAACCGAGACGGAAACGGCACCTCCCCCTGCCGTGATCGGATCGGGTGGTGGCGGGGATAAAGGGGTAACCTGGATCCTCGTGGTCGCGGTTGGGGCGTTGATGTTCGTTTTCGGAGCGGGCAGCTCCTTTTTCCTGGTCCAGAGGAAAGCATGAGGCGGCTCGCCGGCCTGGTGGTGGTCATCGCTGGCGCAATGCTGGCGCTTTCGCAGGTCGCCCCCCTTGCCGCCCACGCGACGCTGCGCTCATCGGAGCCGACCGCGAACTCGTTCCTGCAACGCGCACCCGGGGCGATCGTGCTCAACTTCACCGAGCCCATCGACTCGCGTTCGAGCTACATCCAGGTGCTCGACGGAACGGGCAACGTGGTGGAGACGCCAGTCGCCTCCGTAGACGGCGTGGTGATGACCACAACGCTCCCAGCACTCGGCCCGGGCATCTATAACGTGATCTGGGAAAACGTGTCTCGCATCGACGGGCATGCCATTGCCGGGTCGTACCCGTTCACGGTGCTGAACCCTGACGGCACGGTGCCCGACCAGACCAACGCGTTCGGCGGAATCTCGACTGACCCTGATCCGCCACCGCTTGCTGACGGCATCGTCGTCCGCCTCCTCTCTTTGGTCGGCCTGACCATGGTTGCCGCCGGCGCATTGCTGACGCTCCTGTGGCGAGAATCTCCGGCCAACATCAAGCGCGGCCTGTTCTGGACCGTCTACGCCGGGGTCGGTGTACTCGCGGTCGGGACTCTGCTGAACCTGCAAACCATCCGCGATGCCTATTCCGGCGTCGGATTGCGTGACCTGGTGTTCGAAACGCCAAGTGGTGGGTATTGGCTCACCCGGTTTGGTCTGGTGCTGTTCTTCGCGGCTGTTGGCTCATTCCTGTTGGAAGCGCCGAAACGCTCGGCCGCCGGTGTGCTTGGTGGCGTAGCGGTCTACCTGTGGGCGTTCACTGCGACCAGCCATGCGGCTGCCGCCGGCTCCGGGAGTGCCTGGGCCCGGGGGATTGATTTTGTGCATGGCGCAGCGGCCGTCACGTGGATCGGCGCGGTCATCGGCATCGCGGTCGCAGCCCGTCTTGGGCGAAGGGACCTGAAGTGGGCTTCGGTTATGCCCCGATTCGGGCTCCTCGCATCGGCAATGGTTTTCCTGCTCCTGGCGACAGGATTCCTCGCGACGTTCGTGCAGGTGGACGAGGTGGCAAAGCTTTGGGAGACGCGATACGGGGTAATCCTCCTCGTGAAGGTCGGACTGATGCTGCCCCTGCTCGCCGTGGCTTTCTATAACGCACGCATCGGCAAAGCGCGGCTGGTTGCCGCCGCGCCGGGAGAGCCGCGCAAATTTCTCATGTTCGCGTTTGCCGAAGTCGTGCTCGGCATGCTGGTCTTCGGGGCGGCTGCCGCGCTAACTCAGACCACGAATTCCAGGTCGGTCACGCTGGAAGCCGAGTCGCGGGTCTTCGACATGACCTCCACATTCGGCGACCTCGCCATCCGGCTGAACATCGACCCGAACCAGACGGGGCTCAATACCTACCGGGTGGACCTCGCCGATCAGGCCGGGGGACCGGTGAGCGCCGACCGAGTGCGACTCACGTTCCGGTATCAGGATGACGCGGCGATCCCGGCTTCTTCGCTCACGCTCACTTCAGGTGGGGAAGGAGCACACGTCGGGCAGGGTCCGTTCATGACGCTCGAAGGGCGTTGGCGGGTGGAAGTCGAGATCCGGCGCCCAAGTCTCGACGACGTGGTTGCCTTCTACGACGTGCGCCCGGCCGGACCGCCCGTGGTAGCCGAGAGCGCCGGGGGCGCCTGGTCGAAGCCGACACCGGGCCTTACGTGGAACCAGTTCGGCGGGTTGGTGTTCATCATCACCGGCCTTGGATTCGCACTGGCGCGCAACCCGCTGCGAACCCTCGACAAGCAGGCTGGATGGGCGGCAAACGGAGTGACGATGGCGGGTTTCTCGGCCGGCGTTCTCCTGTTCTTTGGTGTCCATGCGCACCAGCCGACTGACGGCACCCCGACCAACCCCATCTTTCCGGATGCGAATTCGATCGCTCAGGGCCGCGGGCTTTACGAGGCGAACTGCATGACGTGCCACGGCCGGACCGGTGTGCCGCCCGATGGCCTCGATCTCAATCCCTACCCCCTGGACCTGACCGTCCACGTGCCGCAGCACCCGGATGGCGACATCTACAATTTCATCGCGAACGGCGTCCCGGGGAGCGCAATGATCGCCTGGCGGGATGCCGGGCTCTCGGAGGAAGAGATCTGGCATCTCGTGAACTACCTTCGGACGCTCGCCCCGGTCGATCGCTAGCCAGGTGGTGGTAGCGGGCCGGTCAGCGACGCGCGCTGCGAGATTTCGAGCCAATTGCCGTTGGGATCCCGCACGAACGAAAACCGGGCGGTCGTTCCAAGCGTGATGGGCGGCCGGCCCTCGGTACCGCCTCGCGCCAGCACGCCGCGGTGTTCGAGGTCGCAATCCCAAACCTGGACCGTGAGGTATCGATACCCGACGCCCCGCATATCGCCGGTTGGCGGTGCCGCGGGGTCTTCTTCCAGAAGGAGCAGCGTCTCTCCGCATCGAACAGCTGCCGGTCCATCTTGTTGCCACTCAAGCGCTTCGACGTAGTAGGCGAGACTCTCGGCGAGGCTCGTGACGGCCAGCCTGACGCCCGCACTCGAGATGCCCCGGAATCCCGGCGGGACAAGGGTCACGGTGTTTCCGTCGGGATCGGTCAATCGACGAGGCTCCGAGACTCCTTCGCGGGCGATCAGCAGTTCGCGATATCCGGACGGATTCCCTTCTGGAAGCGGGTCGCGCGCGTGGTTTAGCTTCAGGACTGCGCCATTCAGCGAATGGCGATGCTGGCGGTTGCCGCCACCGGTCGGGAGCATCTCCTCGAACGCCAGTCCAGCTTCGCCCTGCCAGAAGCGGAGCATCGGTTCGAGGTTGTTCGTTTGCAGGCCAACGTCCAGGAAGTTCTTGGCAAGGCGCATTTTGACGCTCCGGCGAAAGGCTGGGGATTCGGGTATATTCCGCTGCGCGACTGAGAAAACGCCACCGTATCGTGAAGGAGTACCGCCATGGTCACCATCCTCGGCAACGTTAAGCCAGAAGACGACTACACCCATCCCCTCGGCCCGGAGGAAAACTTCAATGAGTCGGTGTACTTCAATTTCTTCGACCGAAGCCAGCAAATGGGCGGCTTCCTTCGAATAGGCAACCGCGCGAACGAGGGCCACGCTGAGATGACGGTCATCGTTTATCAGCCAGATGGCTCGGCACTCTTCAACTACAAGCGGCCGCAAATTTCGAGCAACGACGGGTGGGACGCCGGCGGCCTGAAGGTGGAGGTACTCGTCCCCGGAGAGAAGATCCGGACGACCTACGAAGGGTCCGTCGTTTACCTCGCCGATCCTCGCGAAATGCGCGAGCCATCGGTCGCGTTCAAAGAGAACCCACACAAGAAGATCAAGCTGGACCTCATCCATGAAGGCGTTGGCGCTATCTACGGACACGTCGCCGAACCGAACCCGGACGGTCCCCAGAACGATTTCGCGCGCGCCCACTACGAACAGCATATGAAGGTTCATGGAACGCTGGAGGTGGAGGACGGGGGTTCATTCGAGATCAGCGGGCACGGTCTTCGCGACCATTCATGGGGGCCTCGGTACTGGCAATCTACGCCGTCCTATCGCTGGATTACCGGGAACTACGGCGATGACCTGGGCATGGTGATTTCGGTTGTTGGTGACCGCGTGGGAGGGGTGTTCCAAAAGGGTCCGGACAAGATCCACCGCATCACCGATGTGCAACTCGATACCCAATACGAAGGCAACACGAACTATCACAGCGGCTTGAAGGCCGTGGTTACGCTCGACAATGGGGACAAGCACACGGTGGAGGGCGTCGTAAAGGGGTTCATCCCCCTTCGTAACCGGCGCGCGGGCATGTTCACCCACATCGGCGAAGGCATGACTGAGTACACCCTCGATGGCACCCGCAAGGGCTACGGCCTGAGCGAATACCTCGACCAGGCGGAATAGCGGTGGACCGAGAAACGGTCGAAGCGGGCCTAACGAAGTTCCTGAAGGAACGCACCGGGCATGAGCCGACGTTCACGGCACTGGCCCGGCTTTCGGGCGGCGCGGGACGCGAGACGTGGTCCTTCGATGCCGATATTGGGGGCGAGAAACTCGAAGGTATTTTTCGGTGCGATCCCGTCGCCGGGGTGGAGTCGAGCGCGGCCCGCATCCTGGAGTTCCAGTTGTTGAAGGCCGCGATGGACGCGGGCGCGATCGTCCCGGAGCCACTCTGGGATGGCGATGACACGTTCCCGGTCAAGTTCTTCGTGATGCGGCGCGTGCCCGGTGAGACGCTCGGCGGCCGGCTGATCCGGGGCGATCAGTACTCCCGTGCGCGGGAACTAATCCCCGGCCAACTTGCGGCGAGCCTCGCCCGGATTCATGGGATTTCGCTCGCGCGACATCCTGAGCTCGGCGCTCTGCTCGCGCCCGCCGAGGGCGAATCGCCGGCGCTGGCTGAGGTACGGCACTATGAACAGATCTTCCGGGAGTCATCGCCCGATCCGCATCCAGTATTCGAACTCGCGTTTCGGTGGCTCTACCAGCACATGCCGAACCCCGACGAGCGGGTGCTCGTGCATGGGGACTACCGCCTTGGGAACTTCCTGTTCGGCGAGGACGGCGTACGGGGGATCATCGACTGGGAGCTCGCTCACTGGGGCGATCCTATGGAAGACATCGGGTGGCTCGCGGTGAAGTCGTGGCGCTTTGGCGGTAGGCAGCCCATGGCCGGCGTCGGCAGCTACGAGGACTTCTTCCGGGCGTACGAAGCCGCCGGTGGCGCGAAAGTCGACCCGGACCGGGTTCGGTTCTGGGAGATCTTCGGCAACCTGAAGTGGGGCGTAATTACCATAACGCAGACCGGGAATTACCTGACCGGGCGGAACAAGACCGTCGAAATGGCGGCGATCGGACGCCGGACCGCCGAGACGGAGTGGGAGTTGCTGCACCTGCTTGAGGAGGCTGATGCCTGATGCAAGACCGCCCAACCCTGGACGAACTGTTGGAGGCTGTCGCCGGCTATCTGCGTGACGACGTGATGGCGAACACTTCCGGACGTACGAACTTCCATGGCCGCGTGGCGATGAACGTGGTTGAGATGGTGCGCCGCGAGATCGCGTCCATCGAGGACCACTACGCGCGGGAGTGGGATGGACTCGACCACCTGCTCGGCGTTTCGCCGATGCCGCCTCACCTGGGCGCGGTCCGTGAGGGGCTGCTTGAGCGAAATCGCCAACTGAGCGAGTTGATCCGCGGGGGTGACGCCGATTCCGGCGACCGCCGGAAGGAAGTGATGACCCACCTGCGCCGAACGGTGCACGACAAGCTCAAGGTTTCGAACCCGGCCCTCGCGAATGAGTCATTGAGCTAATGCCGTAACGTTTCGCCGTTGGCTGCGTCTGATTCATGCAGGAGTGGGCCTCTTTCAAGATGCATGGAATCACACGAGCGATGAATGACGATTGCGGCGGTGTGTTGAAACGAGACCAGCCGTGAACAGGGTTATCACCCGGCCGCAACGCCGACGGCGCCGGCGCGCCTATCAGAACCCGGTGCTCATTGGGATTGGCGCAGCTTTCGCGGGCGCCGCACTGTTTGTGGTCTGGGCAGCGATGTCCGGAGGCGGTTCCGACGACGCGAACGACGTGCCCTCGGCGGGTCTCCAGGCGCCCGCGGGCGGCGCCACGGCTCAGGCTCAGGCTGGACCGGACCTCGCCAACCGCCCGGGCGGCTTGTCCGAAGGGGCCGTTCCTTCCAACGCAATCTCGGAAAGTGCCCCCGACCGCCGTTTCCCGCTCCCATTGCGTGCGCACGCCGGCATTGAAGACTACTTCGGGACGGCCAGGCTGTACGGCCAGGTTCACGGCGGTGTGGACTTCTCGCTTTCGGGTCTGGACGAGGTCCCGGTGCTTGCGATTTGTGATGGCACGGCCACCGCTGTTGCGGAATCAGCAACGCTGGGACTGCATGTGGTCGTCGACTGCGGTGAAGGGTGGGAGTCTATCCTCGGGTTCCTCGAGTCCGCCGCGCCCGCTGCCGGCGCGGTCGTTTCGACTCGGGCCGTGATTGGGACCGGCCGGGCTGGTGGCCATCTGCACCTCGGGCTCGTTTACGAAGGCAAGGTTGTCGATCCCGCGGAGCACATGGATCTACCGAGGCGCGTCGTCATTCCGCCCACGCCCACGCCAACCGCGACGCCAACCAGTACAGCGACTCCCCGTGCCACCTCCACTTCGGCGGGCGGAGCTGACAGTCCAGCTTCAACACCAACGCGTACGCCAACCCCCGGGCCGACGGCGACCCCGACCGCTACACCCACGGTGACGAACACCCCTACCATTACCCCGACACCAACATGGACTCCCACACCAACGCGGACGCCCGCGGCACGGCCCGCTACTCCAACGCCACTTCCGGTATCTCGTTAGTGGCGAAGCTGCTTTGCGTTCTCGTCGTTCTTGCGGTGGTGGTTACAGGGCCCGCGGGCGGACTTTCGCGAGGCATGGCACAGCAGCCGGCCGGCGCCGTGGAAGTGACGGGCACGAGTGTGGCCGACGGCAAAGTGACGGCGGCCGTGGCGGTCCTGGACGCGGCAAGCAACCCGGTACCGGGCCTGACCGGGGAGGACTTCACCGTTCAGATTGACGGAGCGGCGGTGGCTGGCGCGACGATAACAACGGGTGTCGACACGGCTCTTCCGCTCGGCATCGTCCTCACGGTCGATACGAGCGGCAGCATGGCTGGTGCTGCGATCAACGCCGCGAAGGAGGCCATTCTTCCGCTCGTATCCGCGCTGCAGGCGTCCGACCAGGCGGCGCTCGTCACGTTCGCGAACGATGTAGTCGAAGCTGTGCCCATCACCAGCGACACTGCCGCGCTTTCGGCGGCCATCGAGGCGATGGAGGCCGCCGGGAACACGGCGCTCTTCGCGGGTGTGGTGCGGGCTTCCGAGGTTGCCGCGGCGGCGCCGCAACCTCGGCGGGCGGTCGTCCTGCTCTCCGACGGCGAGGACTTCGGCTCGGTCTCCGGCGGTATCACCGGGCCGGATGCGCTGGCAGCGGCGGGCGCCACGGGGGTGCCATTCTTCGTGGTCGGTTTGGGACAGGAAGTGGACCAGCCGTTCCTGACGTCGCTCGCGGCGGATACGGGCGGGCAATACTTCGCAGCGGCGGATCCTGCTGAACTCGCCCAGCTCTACGGGCGGATCTCGGACCGCCTGCGCCAGCAATACACCATTTCAGTCGCCCTTCCTGACGGTCTGGACGGCGGTACCCACCGGCTTACCGTGTCGGCCGCTGGAGCCTCCGGATTTGCGACGTTCGAGACGGAGTCAGCTCCCACCGTGCCGGCACTCACAATCGGGGACCTGCCGGACGAAATTGCCGAACGGACGACCATTGCTGTTGCCGGCGCGCCCGCTGGTTCCGAAGTTCGCATCGAGCTGAACGGCGAGCCGCTCCCGACGACGGGCAACTCGGCAGACCTCGATCCGTATTTGCTCGAACCGGGCAGCTATACTCTCGTGGTCCGGACCGAACCAGAGACGGCCCTTCCGATCGAGCGGACCATTGCGATTCCAGCGCTGCCTCCCGAAATCGTCGCGCCCACGGAGATCCCAGACCTACGGCCAGGCGACCTCGTGCGACTCACGGTCCGTGCGCAGCCGGGGGAGACGGCTGTTGGTGCGCGCGTCGATGGAACCGAGGTGTACCTTGCCTCGGAGCCGCCGTTCGAGTTCGTGCTGCCCGACGACGACTATTCGAGCGGGAGCCACGACCTGAGCGTATCGGTGGAGACCGCAGGCGGGACTGCGGAGCGGACGTTCACCTTCGAGGGTCCGGCTGAACCGGGCACCAACTACGCGCTCTTCGTCCTGCTGGCGCTCGCTGCGCTCGCGGTCGTTGCGGGGCTCGTCCTGGGCGGGCGAAAGGCACTGGCCTGGCAACGAAACAGACCCGAGCCGATCAATGTCGAAGGCGTCGGTGAGCAACTGGCGGCCTGGTCCGAATTGCGCCGGGGGCGAGGAGACATCGGTGAGACTGAGACGGCTGTCCTGGCGCCGGTTCAACCGGGCGCCTGGGGCACGCTCACGGTGACCGCCGGGCCCGATGCCGGGCAGCGGTTCGACCTGCGCGACGACACCGAACTCGTCGGCCGGGGCCGATTCTGCAGCGTCCGGCTCACCGACCCGAAGGTGGAGGAGGCGCACTTCGTGATTTCGAGGAACGGGCGTCTGAGCGCCTCGACTCCCGCGGCCAGGCTGCGAGTGGACGGAGCGGAAGCCCGCACCGTGCTGCTGGAAGCTCGTGCGGTCGTTCAACTGGGCGCGACGGAAGCCGAGATTTCGCTCGTGAATGAGATACGCCCGTCAGAGTGAAGTACTTCACATAGGGATTTCCCTACATTTGCTGGTGAATAACCCGTAACAAACAGGTGGACGGCGCGTCTTACTCGTACGCGGCGAAGTGCTGGTGAGTCGAGTCACCACATCGCCGAGGCGGGGGAGAGTCAATGGCAACGCTTGTAGCGGCCGGCGCGGCCTCACCTACGGCTCCAGCAAGTCCGGAGCGGCAGGTAGTCCGGGACACGCTGTGGTTTAGCGGGTTGTACGAAGAGTCGGTGGATACGGTCTACCGGTATGCGTACGTCCTGGTCCGAAGCGCTGAGCGCGCCGAAGACGTGACGGCCGACGTCTTTTTGAAGGCGTGGCGGAACCGCCACTCCCTTCGGAATGACCAGAGCGCGCATGCGTGGCTGATGACCATCGCCCGGAATTCCGCGATGAGCCTGCTGCGAGCCACGCGCGAGAACATCGACCTCGACGCCATCGCTGAACCGATGGACGACGCCGCAGACCCGTGTGCCGAGCTCGTGGCCGAATTCGACATGACCCGGCT
>CALFYR010000231.1 GCA_937954195.1 uncultured Dehalococcoidia bacterium | reverse complement strand
CGTTCGTGCTTTGGCGATGACTTCGAGCCCGGACATGTCGGGCAGGGAGATATCGGAGGCGACTGCGTCGAAGGGGCGTTCTTCGAGGGCGGAAATGGCCGCGGAACCAGAGCGCACGACGGCGACTTCGGGGGCGTGCTGACCGAGGACAAGCTGAATGAGCCTGCCCAGTGCGGGGTCATCTTCAATGGTGAGCACACGTAAAGGCGTGCGGCTTTCCCGGGAGAGCAGGGGTTCCACCTTTAGGTTGTCGGAACGGGGTGCGTTCGCGTGAAGAGGGAAAACGCCGGAATCGCTAACTTATTTCGCGGGGACAACCCAGATTTTTCGGGCGACCTGGGTGCCCATCACCACTGAGCGTTCGCCGACGCGGGCGGTAACGGTGCCGCGATAGGGCGCGACCGATTCGAGGGTGACACGGACTCCGGGGCGGATACCTTCCTGGAAGAAGAACTCCAGCAGTTGTTCGTCTTCTTCGTAGACGCGGTCGATCTCGACGGGCTCGCCTTCGGAGACATCGGCCAGGGTGGTCATCGGCAGCTTTTTTGGCGCGCCCGCACCGGGGATGGGGTAGCCGAATGGGCTGCGCTGGGGGCGGCCGAGCGTTTCGTAGAGGTGGGGCTCTGTGATATCGGAGATGCCGTGTTCGAGAAGGTGGGCTTCTTCGTAGGCGCGCCACCATTCGACTTTGAGCACATCGGTAATGAGGCATTCAGCGAGGCGATGGCGGCGGACCATCTGTTCGGCGCGGCGGAGGCCCTCGGGGGTGAGGTGAATGTTCTTGCGGGCGTCCTGGGTGACGAGGCCATCGCGGATGAGGCGCTTCAGCATGCCGGCGACGGAGGGCGGCGTGATTTCCAAACGGTCGGCGAGGCGCACGGCGATGACGTCGTTTCCTTCGTCGTGGCTGATGCGATAGATGGCTGTGAGGTAGTCGTCGCTCGCGACGTTCGTGACCTGTTTGGGCATGACGCGGCGATCATCACACGCGGACGGTGGGGAATGCCACCTTTTGGCGTCACCATTGGCCGCGAGGCGGTTCTGCCTCAGACTTCGGGCAGCCATGTCGCTGAAGTACGCAATCCTGGGTTTGCTGGCGAACGAGGAGCTTTCGGGGTACGAAATTACGCGCCGGTTCGGGAAATCGGTGGGGTATTTCTGGCACGCGAGGTCCCAGCAGATCTACCCGGAACTTGGCCGGCTGGAGGGGGACGGCCTGGTGACGGGACGGCTGGTCGAACAGGTAGGCCGGCCGGATAAGACGCTCTACCGGCTCACCGAGGCGGGGTCGGAGCAGCTGCGGAGCTGGGTCACGACGCCTTCTCCGCTGACGTTTGGCAAGGACGAGTTCCTGGTGAAGGTCTGGTCCTATGGCTCGGTGCCGCCGGCCGAGGCCGCGGGCGCGCTTGCGGAGCAGCGCGCGAAGCACGAAGAACGGCTCGCGGGCTACCTGGGGTTGCGCGAGGCATTCATGGGCGTGGATGCGCGGAACGTGGACTCCCGGTTCCTTGGGGCGTTCCTCACGCTCGATGCCGGCATTGCGATGGAGGAATCGTTCATCGCGTGGTGCCGGCGCGCGGAGGCTATCCTCGCTGAGCGGGAACGCGGTGCGGAAGCGGGAGGCTAGGCAGCGCGGCGGAGCGGGCGGCTTTCGGCGCGGCGCAGCGGGATGATGTTCTCAGCGCGGGACTCGTTGCCGCCGAGGAAGGCGACGACGCAGGGCGGAAGTGATGAATTGGCAACGGAGCAGCTCGCGCAGCGGGCAGCGCGGGTGGCGGCATCGAATGGGCAGGCGTTTTCGATTCGTGACATGGCGGTTTCCTCCGGGTGTCTACTGGAGGATTCGACAGGTGGAGGGTGGTGGATGAGGGGTGGCCGCGACGTTTCATGGAAAGGAAACATGGCTGATAGGGGAAATACGAACGGCTCCCGTTCAGGAGCCCCTTCGTGGTTGGTTGCGGGAGGCCGAGCATCAGGCGATACCCAGCGCGCTGCGGAGGCGGCCGACCAGGCCGTTGCGGGGCCGCGGAAGTTGCGGCTGCTTCACTCGCTGTTCGCGCTGGAGGCGCTTGACGGCTTCGCCGTGTTCGTACTTGCGCCGGAGCCATTCGGGCTCGGGCTGGCGGGTTGCATAGAGGCGGCCGCTGACGGTGGTCTGGAGGCCGAACTCGGTGGTGGGTGGGAGCGTGCGGTACAAGGTTCGATTCCTTTCGGCGCCTGGACTCAGGCAGTCTGTTCGCGGAGGGATTCCGCGGGGGAGTGGATTTCGACGGTGGGCGATTCGCCGCGGCGCTTCATCTGGATGAAGGCCATGCGATGAAGGATGGCCGGATTGCGGACGGCTTCGTCTCCAAACGGCTTGTTGGTGGCCATGGCGGCGAGGCGGGGCGAATGCGTGATAATGGGGTTCAGCACGGCAAGTATTCCCTTTCACTGGTGCCCAAAAATGGACGCACGAATCCGATCAGAAGCGGAGTTGTATTCCGCGAACTGTCAGGCAATGGATGCGGATGTGTGTGTTGGACGCGCAATGAGGAAACGCGCGTGGCTACTCGATGTAACGCGTCCGGGGGAAAATCGCGGGCATGAAATGGGCAAGAAAAATGCCGTACCGCCTGGCGGTACGGCATCGTTGGCCGTCCTTCTGGCGTGAAGGAGCTACATCAACGATGCGTCCGAAATGGCGGTCGCCGCGAAGCCAATAATCAGAACCACAGGATTACCTCCCGGCGTTGGCCGCTTTCTTGAAGTTGAAAACGACAGTAGCGGTCGAAAGGTTAATCGTCAACTAACGCGTGTCACGGATTTGGCCAGTTCTGTGAGAGCGTTCACAGAGGATGCCTGGTCCCAGACGCGGCGGCGTTCTTTCATCGTCCTTTCCGGCGGGGTTCCCGTGGCGGGTGCCGGTTGCCGATACTTGTAGTGATGAAACGGATGGTCCTGGCAGGCGTAACGGTTGGGCTGGTGGGGATTGCCGCGGCGGCGTTCGGCGCGTGGGCCACGGAAGGCGATGCGCGTGCGGCGACGCCGGGCGCGCTTGCTCACGAGCTGCGCTACGTCGGGCGCGACCCATATACGGGGATGGCGGCCCGCGTGGATGACCGCTTCATCGCAGAGGTAGAGGAGTCGATCGAGCGGTATGGCCAGGAGGACCGGGATCCTGTGCCACCACCCCCACCAGGCGAGGTCGACGTCTCGCGTGTTTCGATCCCGGCGCTGGGGCTGGCCGACGTGGTGGTCGGGCGGTATGGCCTGGACGCGGCGGGGCGGCTTGATGTGCCGGCGGACGCGACGACGATCGGCTGGAACCCGGCGTACAACCAGCTCCCCGGCGAGGGCGGCGGTACGTTCCTGGCGGCGCACTTCGAGTATGGCGGGCGGCCCGGCGTGTTCAACAAGCTTTCGGCGATGCGTACGGGCGACGAGGTCTCGGTGACACTGACGGACGGCACGGTCCACCGCTACCGGGTGACCTCGGTGGTGGAGTATGAACTTGGCGCCATTGATATGGGGGCGCTGCTCTACGCCCGCGAGGGGGTTGAAAGCATCACGCTGATGACGTGCAGCGGCCCACCGAGCGGAGGAGAGTACTGGTTCCGCACGGTGGTGCTCGCCGAACGAATCGACGCGTAGGTTAGACGCGTTCGATGATGGTGGCGGTGCCCATGCCGCCGCCGGTGCACATGGTGATGAGGGCGGTCGAAAGGTTGCGGCGCTCGAGTTCATCGAGCGCGGTGCCGATGAGCATGCCGCCGGTGGCACCAATCGGGTGGCCGAGCGCCATCGCGCCGCCATTCACGTTGACGCGGTCCATATCGGCGCCGATTTCCTTCTGCCACTTCAGCACGACCGAGGCGAAGGCTTCGTTGACTTCGAAGAGATCGATGTTGTTCTTCGACATGCC
>CALFYR010000230.1 GCA_937954195.1 uncultured Dehalococcoidia bacterium | reverse complement strand
GCCCGTAACCTTTGCGCGTTGCCGGGAGATATACCCGGTGATGGGCAGCCCATGGACGACGTGCGAATGGCGCTTGTGAACGCACCGGTGCGCCGGTTCGAAGCCGTGGCCGAACACCGCGAACGGTCGCTGATTGACCGCGCCCGGGAGATGGACGCCGACGCGTGGGATGAGTTGTACTCACTGCACTACGGGGCGATCCAGCGATACGCGCTCTTTCGCCTCAACGAGACATCAGCCGCGGATGATATTGCCGCCGAGGTCTTCCTCGAAGCGGTCCGGGGCATCGGCAAGTACCGGTACCGCGGCGTGGCCTTCCGTGCCTGGCTCTACCGAATCGCCCACAACCTCACCGCCGACTACCGGCGGAGGGCCGCCGCCCGCCTGGCAAACGAAACCGCGACGGAAGCCGAACTTGAAACGGCGCCGTGCGATGACTTCGCACCCGCCCTTGAACGCGAACGGGACGTTCGGGCCGCGGTTGCGCTGCTGACCGATGAGCAGCAGCAGGTAGTCATCCTTCGCTTTTTCGAGGGCCTCTCGCTTGCGGAGACGGCCGAGGCGACGGGTCGGCGGCAGGGCGCAATTAAGTCGTTGCAGCACCGGGCGATGGAGCGGCTTCGGCAGATTCTCGGGGAGGAAGCGTGATGCTCGACCGCATGAACCGCACCTGGCCCGAGAATCTGCCGCACGAGTTCGATGACCTCGCCGGCGAACTGCGGGTAACCGGCATCATGACGCCGACCCCGCAGCCGTCGGCCCTGCAGCGGGCGGAGCTCCGGGCTGCCGTACTTGCTCACCGCAACGAACGCTCGCGTTCCGGCGTGGGCGGATTCCGTGGCGTGGTGCTCGGCGTGGCGATGGTGGCCGGTAGCGGCATGGTGATCGCCAGCGCCGCGGGTGGCGGCAACGCGGCGAGCTTCGTTGCCGAAGTGGTGCGAGAAATCTCCGTGCCGGTGAGCCGGCCCGAGCCCCGGGAGCCCGCCGGCCAGGGGCCTCACCATGAGCCGGATGCGGCCGCACAGGTCAGTACGGCGACGCCCGCACCGGTGGCCAGCGCCACCCCGCCTCCCGCGCGCGGCACATCCGTTGCCGCCGCCACGGTTGCCGCCGAAGTCCGGGAGTCGCCCGACGAAACCGTGCCGGTTTCGTCCGGTGCTGTCACCCGGCCGGCGAACACGGACACAAAGCCTGATGACACCCGTCCGTCGCTCGCCGCGAGCGACGTGGCCGAAACCCCTGTTCCGACGAAACCTGCCGCGGCCGCAACTACCGGCACGACAAGCTCGGGCAACGTGCCGGCGGCCTCCCTTACCGCAGTGGCCGAACCGACACGGACGTCCACACCCGAACCCACGAAGACCCCTGGCAATGTCGCACCGGCCGCCAACGCATGGCCGACGATGCCTCCGGCTACTGCGACGCCGTCACCCACGCCAACTCCGAAGCGGACTGACGCAACAACGAACGACGTTGAGCCGCTTACCCAGGACCAGTCCAAGTCCAATGTTGTCTCAGCGGAGTCCGCAAACGCACGCTAGCTCAGACAGTACTCGGGTTGACGCGGAAGATCCCCAAACGACATGATTGCGGGAGTTTGGGGAGGTTTGATAAGTGCCAGAAGCGGACGGACGGCAACGTTGGATTACCCTGGGCTCTGCGAGCGAACTCCTTGGCGTGAGCGAATCGACCATCCGGCGGTGGGCGGATGCCGGCGAGATCCGGTCGTACCGCACCAGCGGCGGTCACCGACGGATACTCGAAGAAGACCTCAAAGGGATTGTCGCGAGCACGCAGGCAGCGACCTCCGCCCGCGATAGCAACCGAATCAGCGACCTGGCCACTGCCCGCGTGAAGCGGCGGCTCCATCCCCGGGGGCGCGCGGCGCACATGGCAGGCCTTGAGGGCCTGAGCCCGGATGCCCTCGACAGGCTGCGGCTCCTCGGGCGGCAGGTCGTGGACCTCTTCGCCCGATTCATTTCCGGCGACCTCCGCAGGGAACGCGCGACCGAGGACGTCCGGTCAATCGGACGCGAGTACGGCCGTACCCTCGTGGGCGAACGTATGGGTCTGACCACCGCGGTCACGACCTTTAATTCGCTCCGGCGCACGCTCGAAGAGACGTCCTCCCAGATCGCGACGGAGGCCGGCCTGAGCACGGAAGAGGCGGTCGAGGCGATTGAGAACATCCTCGAGCTGGCCGACGTGATGCTGGAGGGCATGGCATCCGTGTACGAGGCAACCTCGGCCCGCTGAACTATTCCTCGAACTCCGGGACGTCGACGCCGCGAAAGTGCTCGACGTTCCGGGCGAGTCCTCGCCCATCCAGCTCTACCACAACAACATCGAGCCGGATTGTGTCCGGGTCGTGCCCGGCGCGTTCGCAATAGGCGAGTGCGAAACCCCAGATGCGCCGCAGTTTCGCGGGAATGATTGATTCAGCGGCCAGGCCCGGCGCGTTCCGGCGTGTTCGTACCTCGACGAAGACC
>CALFYR010000229.1 GCA_937954195.1 uncultured Dehalococcoidia bacterium | reverse complement strand
CGGGCCAGCGCGAGGGGTTCGGTGAGGTAGGAGCGGGGAGCCTGCTGGCTAGCAGGCTTCGCTGTTCTGATCGAGGAGCGTGACCGTCTGGAGCGGCGCGCCCGAGCGCATGATGAGGACGACGCCGGAGAAGCCGGGAATCGTGCTGATGCCGCCGGCGTTCACATTGTTCAGGAACGACGGGTACTTGGTGGTGTTGAAGAAATGGAGCCAGCTCTGCGTGGCGCCATCCCAGATGTAGATCGACTCCCAGTCGTTATCCGGGAGGCACTCCGTGAACTTGTTCGGGCCCACGCCGCCCGCGCGAATGGCGCCGACGTAATGGATGTTGCAGCCCGGCTGACCGTTCGAGCAGACACCGCCGACCTGGCTGGTGTGCTTGGCGACGGCAAGACCGAGCGTCGCCCCGAAGATACCGGCCACGACGAGGCTGCTGAGTGCCACGGCGAAGACCTTTCGATGAATCCAGCTCATTGTTCCTCCCGCGCAATACAAGGCGCGCAGTTCACTTACCGTAGCAATGGCTACGAATACACGCACCAAATGAAACGTCGCGGGCAGCCCAACGGTTGCCAGCAGGCTGTAAAACGTTCGTAAAAACGGGCCTCTCCCGTCCCTATCGTGCCGCCACGGCCGCTTCGCGGGGGGCCATGTGGCGCTTGAGGAACAGGTCGATCCAGCCGGAGATAGCCTTCGAGTACGCGGAGTTGGCATCGAACGCGTGGGGTAGCCCCTCCAGCAGGTGGAGTTCCACCGGCGCTCCTTCCTTCGCGAGCGCGTCGTACATGCGCTGGCTTTCCTTCCAGGGAACCAGCTCATCGCCGGTGCCGTGGATGAGCATCGTCGGTGCGAAGTCCTTTCGGGCGAAGGCGGACGGTGTGGCGTTGCGGCAATCCTCCTCGGTGGCCTGCAGACCCATGAGCTGCAGGTACATGCCTTGCAGCGGCATCGGTGCGATGTGGACCGGCGGATAGATGGCGATACAGGCGCGCACCGAGGTATCGACGCCCTGGTGGACGCCTGTGCCTTCGAACGCGGGCATGTTCGCCGTGGCGGCCATCATGAGGGCGAGATGGGCGCCCGCCGAGTTGCCGTGGACGGCGATGCGGTCGGGATCGACGCCGAGTTTTGTGGCGTTCGCCTTCATCCAGCGGAGCGCGGCCTTGGTGTCATGGATCTGGGCCGGCCATTTGGCCTCGCCGGAGAGCCGGTAGGCGGCTGAGACGCAAACGTAGCCCATGCGGCCGAGGAAGATGCCGTACCCGCGGAGTTGTGCGGGCTCGCCCTGCGCCCACCCTCCGCCATGGATCAGGAGGACTCCCGGTGCGTTCCGGGGAGATCCCGGGGGCGTGTAAATGTCGTAGCGCAGTTCGCGTCCACCGATGGTGTCCACAAGGACGTTCTCTTCGATGGCGACGCGGCTTTCGGGATTCATTGGGGCCTCCGGGCGGCTGAAAAGTGTTGCGGCAGCTTAAACCGAACGTGAAGCTTTCCGCATGGGGAGTTCCCTCAGACTCGGGTTCGAGAATTCTCTAACGGAATTCCGCCTGTTCCGGTGGTGCAATCGTCCGAAGGGGGCTGCTACGATGCCGGCGAAGGAGCGAAGTATGTTGCCACTCGGTTTCAGTTGGGGCGCATTCCTCGTGTACGTGGCGGGCTTGCTGTTCGTCACAGTGGGTGGCGTTTGGGGGCTCATCGAAAGTGGGCATCCGGCGTTCCTCGCACCGATCCTCGTCGGCCTGTTCTTCTTCTACCTGTGTTGGGAAGCCGTGGTGGAGGATGAGGACCCATACGGTCCGCCGCCGCCCCCGAGCAAGAGCCAGGGGTAGCGGGTGACGCTTCCCTTACCGTGGGTCGCGTAAGGTAGAACCATGAACCTCCAGAGTTTCCGGCTGGGCTCGCTTGCTGGCATTCCCGTGCTGATCA
Organism: uncultured Dehalococcoidia bacterium; assembly: GCA_937954195.1. Taxonomy (GTDB): domain Bacteria; phylum Chloroflexota; class Dehalococcoidia; order Tepidiformales; family Tepidiformaceae; genus Amarobacter. The sequence goes on along the minus strand of CALFYR010000229.1, from coordinate 922 downwards.
ATCCGAGCTGGTTTCTGTTGTTTGGCGTGACCACGTGGTTGCTGGCGACCCAGTTTTACCCGGACGCGCTGGAGGAAGCATCGCGGACGACGCACTACCTGATGGCTGCGGCGAGCGTGATCCTGTTCTTCGTCTCGATCATCCTTCATGAGCTGGCGCACAGCCTTGTGGCCAAGGCCTATCGGATCCCCGTAAAGAGCATCACGCTGTTCGTATTTGGCGGTGTGGCCCAGATTACCCGGGAGGCTGCCAAGCCCCTCCACGAACTGTTTATGGCCGCGGCGGGACCGCTGACCAGCCTGCTGCTCGGCGCGGCCTTCTATGGCGTCTGGTGGGTCCTCGGTGAGCAAGGCGACCGGCCGATCGACTATGTGCTCGTGTGGCTCGCGATCATGAACGTGATCCTGGGGATCTTTAACTTCCTGCCCGCGTTCCCGATGGATGGCGGTCGCGTGTTCCGTTCGCTGCTGTGGCTGGTGACGCGCAGCTACAATCGGGCGACCAGCATCGCCGCGTGGACGGGCCGGGGGTTCAGCTGGACGATGATTGCCATCGGCGGCCTGGCCATCATGGGCCAGGAGGTGTTCATCACGCGGGGCATCGCGGGGGGCGCGTGGATGATCCTGATCGGGCTGTTCCTGGAGAACGCCGCGCGCCAGAGCCTGCTGCAGAACAAGTACGTGCAGGAACTCCAGAGGTATCGCGCTGAAGACCTGATGCACGCGGACCCGCCGGTGGTTGAAGGCCGCCTGACGGTCGCCAGCCTCGCGCGCGGAGTGCTCGATCTGAACCCGCGCGTGCTCTACATGGTCGAAGACGAGGGCAAGCTCGCCGGCCTGCTTTCCGGACACCAGATGCGCGCCGTACCCGAATCCCTCTGGGAGGATGTGACGGCCTCGCAGGCGATGGTGCCAAGCGCCGC
>CALFYR010000228.1 GCA_937954195.1 uncultured Dehalococcoidia bacterium | reverse complement strand
CATCCTCCGCGACGTCGAAGACTTCCTCCGCGGCCAGTAGACAGCAAAAGGCCGCACCCCCGTCGGGGATGCGGCCTTCGCGAGTGTTCCTGGAGTCACCCGCTACCTGAGCAGATACGCCCGGAAGAACCCTGCGTCCACCGGAAGCGCCTCGATGCTGGAGAACCCGGCCTCGCGCGCGATCCGCTCCAGCGTCGGCGGTCGGATGACCGTCCCCGTAGCCGCCGAAGGCTGCTCGTAGCGGCCGTTCACCAGGCAAGCCGTCACGCTCCACCCGTAGAAGAAGCGCTCGTTGTCATCGACATCCCCGGTGAACGTCTCGCCGACCGCTTCGTCCAGTACGAGCACATAGCCGTCAGGCTTGGCCAGGGCACGCATCGCCTGCAGGGCAGCCACCGGGTTCGCCATGTCGTGGATGCACTCGACCGCGTACACCAGGTCGAACGTCCCATCCCCCGAAACCTTCCCCGCATCCACGTGGTGGAACGCGACCCGGTTGGCCACGCCTTCCGCTGCGGCGTTGGCATTCGCCATCTCGACAGATGGCCCGTCGATGTCGAAGCCGTCCACGGTTGCGCCATATTCACGCGCGATGGCGATTGCCGCCCAGCCACCGCCGAACCCGATCTCCGCCGCCCGCGCGCCAGGGCGCCGCAGCACCGCGTCGACCTCTGGGATCGCCGGCAGCACGTCCGTCACGAACGGCCCAAAGAAGAATGGACGGTTCAGCTCCGACTGCCCCTCGACCAGGTCCGGGCTGTAGTCCCCCCAGTCGATCCCGGCGCCAGTCTTGTACGCCTCGACCACGCGCGGCATCGTGCCGCCCACTGAGACCATCATCCGCGCGAGCGGCGTGAAGTAGTTGCCGTTGTCCCGCTCCGCCAGCACCTCAGCGTGCGGCGCCGGCAGTTCAAAGAGCCCGTTGCGGAACTCCAGGATGCCGGATGTCGCCTGCTGTTCCAGCCACTCCAGCGCGTAGCGCTCGTCGATCCCGGCCGCCCGCGCGAGCCCCGCCGCATCGAGCGGCCCACGCTCCGTGAGCGCCCGGTAGAGCCCAAGTCGGTCCCCAAGGTAGATCGTGTAAAGGTCGAAAGTGGCCAGGCTCGCCTGGTACATGCGGTCGACGAGGGCCTCCGCCGAAACGGACGCGGTTGCTGTGGTCATGGTCAGTCTCTCTCCTGGTGACCGAAGGTGGTGGGGGCGGCAACGCGGCGGGGAAAGTCAGCCCGCGAGGGCCGACTTAACGGAGCATCCGGGAAGCAGTGGATTCGCCGGCCGCGTTGCCGCTCCAATCAGTGTTCGATCCATCACCGCGCCCGCACTGCGAACCACGTCACAGTGTAATCATCAGGTTCAGGCGCTTTCCGCCCATAACCACCCCGCCCGCTTCTGGCGGTCACCACCGCCGTTCAGTAGGCTTCCGCACATGCCGGACCAGACGTTCACCTTCGCTTCCAACACCGATGGGCTGACCATCACCGCCTACCGCTGGGACGCCGCCAATCCGAGAGCCGTCGTCGTCATCTCCCACGGCGCCGCCGAACACGCCCTGCGCTACGAACGCTTCGCCCGCGTCCTCAACGGCGCTGGGTACGCCGTCTGGGCCCCGGACCATCGCGCCCACGGCAAGTCCCCCGGCCCCGAGGGTCTGGGTGATTTCGGTGCCGGCGGCTGGGATGCCCTCGTCGCCGATATCCACCAGCTCGTCGCCCTGGCGAAACAAGCCCACCCCGGCCTCCCCGTTGTCCTCTTCGGGCACAGCATGGGCGCCGCGGCCGCGCAGCAATTCGCCCCCGAAGGCTCCCGCGACATCGCCGCCCTGGTCCTCTCGGGCTCCACGGCCCGCGATGTCCCCAAGCCCGGCGAACAGCCCCCGCCGTTCGCCCCCAACGCCCCCTTCGAACCTGCCCGCACCCAGTACGACTGGCTCAGCCGGGATGAGGCCGAAGTCGACAAGTACGTCGCCGACCCCCTCTGCGGGTTCGAAATGGTCCGCCTCCGCGGCAACCGCGCCGACCCCTTCCGCCTCGCCGATCCCGAGGTGCTGAAGCAGATACGCTCGGACCTCCCCGTCCTCTTCGTCGCCGGCGATGCCGACCCCATCAACCGCAACCTGGAAGGTCTCAACCTCCTGGAGGAACGCTGGAAAGACGCCGGCGTCCAGTCCATCGACAAGCTCTACTACCCCGGTGGCCGCCACGAAATGCTCAACGAAACCAACCGCGACCAGGTCATGGCCGATATCGTTGCGTGGCTCAATGACCACGCCCGCCTGAGGTAAACCCTCTCCCCGGTTCGCACCGAATGGCGTGATATGCTGAGTGAGTAGCAAGGGGGAGTAACCGAGCATCCGCCCCCGGGTGCGTGCGTGAGCCGTCAATACGCGCGATGAGCGCCGGCCGCGCAGGCGAGAAGCCTTTCTCGCCTGGTGAGACCCTGGCTTCATCCAATCTCCGTTGGATGCGGTCAGGCGTTCGGCTGCCAGGCTCGCAAGAAAGGCCACCAGAGTGCTCGTTGATCTCTTACCCTGGGCCATCTTCCTCGCCTTCGTCGCGGGCATGCTCGCCCTCGATCTCGGCGTCTTCCACCGCGATGCCCACGCCGTCTCCCGCAAAGAAGCGCTCATCTGGAGCGTCGTCTGGATTAGCCTCGCCCTCGTCTTCAACGCCGGCGTCTACATCTTCGAAGGCAACCAGAAAGGCCTCGAATGGACCACCGGCTACCTGATCGAAAAGTCCCTCAGCGTCGATAACGTCTTCGTCTTCCTCCTCATCTTCGCCACCTTCGCGGTCCCCGCCGCCTACCAGCATCGCATCCTCTTCTGGGGAATCGTCGGCGCCCTCGTCAT
>CALFYR010000227.1 GCA_937954195.1 uncultured Dehalococcoidia bacterium | reverse complement strand
GGGCCGCTGAGCTTGCCTTCGCCGAAGTTCATCAGCTCGATGAGTTCTTCCCTGTTGATGGCCATGCTGATGGCCTGGATAACGCGGGGGTCGGCCCACTGGCCGTCGCCGCGTGGCTGCAGGAGCCACACTGCCCGGCTGTCGTCGGTATCGATGATGACATCGTCTCCGAGCCGGCCGACGATATCTTCGCGCTCAAGCTTGTTGTTCAGACCGACTGAGTAGATCTGCTCCGCGGAGAAGGCGGTCAGGGCCTGGGCCTGTTCCTGGATCAGGACGTACTCCTGGGCGGCGATGTACGGCTCGCCGTCCACGCGCCAGTCCTCGAAGCGCTTCAGCTTGAAGTTCGTGCCGTTTTCGTGGCTGACGAATTCCAACCGGCCGCTTCCAATGAGGTCGCGGTCCATGAACGTGGGGTCCGCCGCAATCTCCTCAGGGAGGATGGACGAGGCAATCGGGCTACCGGCGTTGGTGGAGCTAAACGTCCACGCGTCGACCTGCTTGAGCGTGAAGTTGAGGGTCTTTTCGTCCGGAGTCTCGATGGTGTCGAGTACCTGGCTCCACCAGGAGCTGTTTGAGATCCGGGTCTGCTGGGCGGCGCTTTCGAACGACGCTTTGACGTCCTGGGCGGTCACGGCGCGGCCGTTGATCGGGGCCTTGTTATGGAACTTGGACTCGCCGATGACGACAGTGAAGTGTGTGCCGTCCTGCTGCTCGATGCTTTCGGCGAGGAAATTCTCGCGGACGCCCGTATCGAGGGGGGTGTACCAGAGGTGGTCGAAGATAGTGAAACCCCAGAGAAGACCGCTATCCAGGCCCGCATAGGGGTTGATGGTGGCGAAGATATCGCTCTGGCGGGCGAGGTAGGTGCCATCTTTGTTGATGACTTCGCCGGCCACCGTTGGGGTGGGAGGGGTTTCGGTGCCGGGGCGGACGCCGGCCTGCGTGGCCGTCGCGGTGGCTTCGCCACCGTTGCCGTTGTCGTCGTCGTCATCGCCGCAGCCCGTGAGGGCCCAGGCGGAGGCGCCGATTGCGGTCGTGGCTGTCCCGGCCATGAACCTGCGGCGCTTCATCCTCTTCGACCAGTAGTTGTCCCGTTCCATGAGCCCTGTGTCCCCTTCAGGAAAAAGATGAGTTTGGTTCGGATTGGGCTGGTTTGTACGCGGTGTCTATCCAACCCGTCAATACCTGCAATACGTCGTAGGCCGCATTATTGGATCCGTGTCAGGTTTGCTCTAGGCCATGAATTGGCTTCCCTGGTTAAGGCTAAGCGCCGAAATTGCAACGTCCTTCCGGCGCCCGGACTGCCCCTACTTAGCCCGTGGCGCCGGCCAGTGACGTCACTCTGAATACGCCCGTATTCGTCCCTGTCAGGGGTTTATACGCGCGTGTTTATTCAGAGGCGGCGAATCTATCCGCGGATGCTAGAATTTGTCAACGTATGGTTATGGGCGAAGAAGTCGGACTGAGAGGATACCGGGTGCAGGACCCGGACCGTTCGCGGGCGCGGCGGCGCGAGGTGATGCTCGCTGCGGCTGAGGTGCTGGGCGAATCGGGGTATGCGGCGGCGACACTCGAGGATGTTGCAGCCCGCATGGGCACCAGCCGCGCGGTCATCTACTACCAGTTTCGAAGCAAAGAAGACCTGTACGTCGAGATCTGTGTGGAGGCGGTCGCGACGGCCACGGAGCGGCTGGAGGAGATCCTGGCTTTAGAGCTGCCGCCGCAGGAGACGCTACGGGAGGCGTTGAAGGCGCTCATTTCCGGGCGGGCGGACCCGATCATCCGGGCATCGACGAGCGTTGGCCGGCCGCGCCAGCTGGCGAAGGAGTCACGGGAGCGGATTCGCGAGGCCGACCGGCGGTACGAAGCGCTGCTTCGTGGCGTCATCGAACGGGGGATCGAGGAGGGGGTCTTCGAACCGAGGGACCCGAAGTTCGTGGTATATACGCTCATTTTCGCAATCAATGGCAGCTTCATCTGGCGCCGCCCGGATGGGCCGTTGAGCGATGACTACTTCGTGGAAGAGCTTTCGGAGATGCTGCTCAACGGTGTGCTGGCGCACCCGTGCGCACACCACGAACACCGCGACTGATCGGCGAATTCATTGCCGCCCCCATGGGGGTTTGCTAGGCTCCCCTTCGTCCTTTCACGCAACGGACAGACCTATCTACGGAATCGGGGTGCACCATGCCCAAGCGGCTGGCGGTTAGCGTCGGATTTGCCGGGAGCCCGGAACAGAACAAGGCGACCATCGAAAAGATCAAGATCGCCGAGGAGGTCGGTGTCGAGGCAGCGTTTACCGCGGAGACCTGGGGGCGGGACCAGTTCTCGCTGCTGACGCAGGCGGCGCTGGCGACCTCGAAAATCAAGCTCGGGACGGGGATTGCGCCGGTGTTCGGGCGCTCGCCGGCGGTGCTGGCGATGACGTTCGCGACGCTCGACGAGCTTTCGGGTGGGCGCATGGTGATTGGCCTGGGGACTTCGGGCGCGCGGGTGATCGAGCACTGGCACGGCGAGAAGTTCTCGAAGCCGATCCAGCGGACCAAGGAATACGTCGAGATCATCAACATGATCATGAGCGGCGAGAAAGTGTTCTACGACGGCGAGATCTACAAGCTGCAGCGAGGGTTCAAGCTGCTGTTCGAGCCGGTGCGGAAGCACATCCCCATCTTTGTGGCCTCGATTTCGCCGAAGAGCATGGATTCGCTGGCGGGTGTGGCGGATGGGTGGATGCCGATCTACTGGCCGAAGTCGCGCTTCCAGGCCGGGAAGGACCAGATTGCGAAGGCTTCGCAGGCGGCGGGCCGCCCCGGCGACGCGGTGGAGTGTGTCGCTTCGCTGACGGTGGTGATTAACGACGACCCGCAGAAAGCGAAGTACATGGCGGCGGGGCCGATCTCCTGGTACGTGACCAACATGGGCGACTTCTACCACGAGATGCTGACGCGGAACGGCTTCGGCGAGGAAGTGGCGGCAATCAGGAAGGTGGCGGAGACGCACAAGCCGCCGCCATTCGGGACGAACCCGGAAATCATGGCGGCGATGGGCGACAGAATGCTCGAGGAGACGGCGATCTTCGGCGACCTGGAGACGGTGGCGGCCGGGCTTGAAGAGCGCCGCCAGCTTGGCGTCGACCTGCCGAGCATCAGCATGCCGCAGGGTTCGAACCAGGACGTGGAGCGGATCCTGGGGACGCTGGTCTCGTAGGCCCACCGGTTCTTTCACCCCTGGCCCTCTGAGTCAAAGCCGACTCTCCCGCGATGGGAGCGGGGTTTTGGCTGGGGGCCGGCGTGGTGGATGCGGGTGGGGGCGACGCGGGTTCGACGTGCCGGCTCCCTGCCGGTCGCGGTTCGGTTAGACGCCGAGCGCGCGGGCGAGGGTTTCGAGGCCCTCAAGGGCTTCACCGGTGCTGCGGAGGACGACGTCGGCGAGTTCCACGATCTCGGGTGGGGTTTCCGGGCCGCCGGATACGCCCGCGAGCAGGACGTGGATGCCATCGGTTTTGGCCATTTCGAGGGCGGCTTTGAACATGGCGACGTCGGTCGCGTCATCGCCCATCGCGAGGAGCGCTTTGCACTTCACGTGGCGGGCGAGAGCGGTGATCGCCAGGTCCTTGCCACCGCGCGCATCCGGGATTACTTCGAGCACCATGCGGCCATCGCGCAGGCGAAGGCCTTCGGGGAGCGTGGCCAGGACCTTGCGGAGGGGTTCTTCGAGGTCGGGGGCGGCGCGGTAGTGGAAGGCCGTGGATATGGCCTTGCGTTCGATGTGGAGGAACGACGATGGGACCGCCGAGATGACCTGCTGTTCGATGCGCTCAAGGGCGGCGGAAAGGGCGACGCGGTCGACTCCCGGGATGAGGGGGTGGTCGAACGAGGCTTCGAGACCGTGGCTGCCGACGACGACGACGCCTTCGACCGGGACGAGGCGTCGAGCGGTGTTGAGATCGCGGCCGGTTATGACCGCGACGCGGGCCGCCTGGGAGAGCCGTTCGAGCACGGCCAGGGTGCTTTCCGGGACGCGCGCATCCGAGGCGTGGGCGACGATTGGCGCGAGGGTGCCATCGAGGTCGGTTGCGATGAGCAGAGGGCCGCGCGCGGCGGCGAGTGCCCGGTAGCGTTCGATGGCATCGAGAGTCAGCATGGAGCCTCCAGGTCCGCGAGGAAGCCGGTCGCCCATGCCTGGGCGTCGTGCCGGCGAACCTCGTCTATAAGTCTGTCACTAATGCGGCCGGGACGCCCTTCGAGCGCCTCGGTGAGTGCGAATGTCATGGAATCGGCGTCGAGCGGATCGACCGGGACAAGGCCGTCGGCCTCGAAACCCTGGAATGTCTGGCACACGCCCGCGTCGCGGCCGGCGACGATGACGGCGCGTTCCTCCGGGGGCCGGAGCGATTGAGCGATGGCGGCCTGGAACGGGACGAGATTCTGGCCATCGGCGAGCGACGAGGTGAATACGACGGAGGCATCGCGCTGGAGCGCGACGACGTCGTTCCAGCCGACGTTGGCGCGCACCTGGGTGAAGGGACAGCCGGCCCAGAAGGCTGCTTCCCGGGCACGGGCGGCCTCCCGTTCGATGGTGGTTTCCAGGTCTTCGTAGGCTGCGACACCTTCCCGGGTGGGGGCGGCGATGCCGATGTAGGCGAACCGGAGACCGTTGCGATAGGCGGTGGCGACTGCCCGGAGGCGCTCGGGGATGCCCTTGGTGAAGTCGCCGCGCTCGAGGCCGACGACGATGGGGAGGTTGAGTTCGCGGGCCTGCCGTACGCGGACCGGGCTCTGAGCCGAGCGGGCGACGCCGAGCACCTCCTGGGGATCGATGCCCACGGGATAGGCGCCGCAGCGGACGAAGCGGCCATCGAGTTCGACGCCGCCTTCGACCCGGCGGGCGCCGCAGCACTGGACGGCGGCTTCGACGAAGCGTTCGCAATCGGCGGGCGATTGGAAACCGGCGAGGTCGCTGCCGAGGATGCCGGCCACGAAGGCCTTGAAGCGCTCCCCAGCCTCGCCGCGGAGGTAGGGTTCAGCGACCGTCACGCTCGGAAACGGCGTGTGGAGGAAGTAGGCGATCTTGCCCTCGAAGCCGCGCTGCCGGAGGAGGTCCGGGACGAGCGCGAGCTGGTAATCGTGGATCCAGCAGAGTTCGGCGCCGCGCGCTTCGGCCGCCGCGTCAGCGAAGGACGTGTTGACCGCGACGTAGGCTCGCCAATCTGCGTCGGAGGGAGCGGCCGGCGCGGGGTAGTAGCCGGTCACCACCGGCAGGTCGGCGCGGACCAGATGGAGGAGCGGCCAGAGGAAGCTGTTGGAGACTTCGGCGTAGTGGCCGCGCCAGGTGGAATTCGAGAAGAAGAGGCGGCGGTGGCGGAGCGGCCCCCGTGGAGTCGGCAGAAGTTCGAAGCCCTGGGGGTCGACCCATTCGCGGTCGTGGCGCCCGAGGCCGGCGCCGACCCAGGTGGTGCCACGCTCGCCGTCCCAGGGTTGGATGACGGGACGGACGGCCACGAGAAGCCCGCCGCTGCCTGCCTGGCTGGGCGAATCGGCCCAGCGGGGAGCCTCGTGGTCCAGGTAGGCGCGGTTCGCCAGGATGAGGTCCAGGGAGGGGGGCATCTTCCCAGTAGGCACCGAAGTACGTGTGGGGATCAACCACTTGCGAGCGAAATGGAGCGGGTGGCGGGGGTTTGTAACGGGATCGAAAGGTTGACGGCGTGTCGACTCGGTTGACGCCCCCACGGTCAGGGGCAAGACTCTCCGGGCCTACTCACCACACCCGCGAGGATTCCCGTGGCTGAAGCCTCTCTTGAACAACTGATTGATATTGAGCGCCTGCAAGCGTTCGTGGATGCGAACGTGCCGGGCGAATCGGCGCCGCTGGAAGTGCAGAAGCACGTTGCGGGATTCTCGAACGAAACGTTCTACGTGACGCGTGGCAGCGAGCAGTGGGTGATGCGGCGTCCGCCCCGAGGGCCCCTTCTTCCGACGGCCCACGATGTCATCCGCGAATACCGGTACATCTCGGCACTGCACGGGCACGCACGGGTTCCGAAGCCGATTATTTCGTGTGACGACGTCGAGGTGATCGGAGCCCCGTTCTACCTGATGGAGCGCAAGGACGGCGTGGTCATCCGGACGGAAATGCCAGAGGCCTACGACACGCCGGCCGGCCGGCGGAAGGTGGCCGAGGAAATCGTGCAGGCGCTGGTCGAATTGCACGCGGTGGATTACGAAGCTGTTG
>CALFYR010000226.1 GCA_937954195.1 uncultured Dehalococcoidia bacterium | reverse complement strand
CGAGCGTGGGATTGTTGGGGCCCAGGAACGCGCGGCCCGGCGTGTCTCGTGGGACTTCCTTGGGCCCCCAGCCCGGGAACGTGAAATCGCCATTCATGTTTGTCGTGGTTTCCGCGAACTCGAAAGTGCCGCGCCCCAGGCTTTCGGATATCTCGCGACGGTGGAACTCGTACTCCCACGTCACAATGACGATCACATCCGCCAGTGGCTCGCTCGTGTCCGCATCGACAACCCGCGCGGAAATCGGCAGCGCGGAATAGCTTGTCGCGCAGGCGGGGAGCGAGACAAGGACAAATAGCGCCATGAGCTTGATGGTGAGCGCGCTCATGCGGGAAGCGGCCATGGTTGGGATCATGGATTCCTCGACTCCCGTGGATTCGGCGAGCGGTCCCATCGTCCGGATTTCCGGGGACATGAACGCCATCATTTCACCTCAGCCCTTCGAGAAACGAAGTGGGCGAGCCGCATCCCTCCTTCACGTAGTACGACTCTGCGGCTCTCAGGGCGGAAGGCATCAGGCCGGTAACGACGTTTTCCGCCCTGAGTCTTTCCTCTTCCGCCATGAATGCCTTGATCATCAAGGGAAAGCGTTTCCATTCGCAGCCATTTCTCGCGCTGGGCACGCCTAGAATCTCGGTGCGCCCCATCAGGTTGTAGCTGAACATCGAGACACGCATCTCGTAGTCCTTGCGTGAGCCGGGAAACTGCTTCATGCGTACGTTCAGGCCGTTATAGAGAAACCCCTGCTGCTTGTAGTTCTCGGCACTCGTCAGCGTGGGAGCATTGCTTGCGCCCATGGGGGTATACCCGGACTTGAAGATGAAGACGGTGGTCTCTCTCAACCGCGACCACGCGTCGACAACCACCGGCCCCCAACCTGGGAATCTGATCTTTCCGTCTTTTCTGCTGACGCTTTCCAGGACGTTGACGATCTGGCCGTGGCCGCCTCCCTCCCATCCTGCGCGGTATTGCCAGAACGCCGTCGCCGTTGCCCCCTCGATGGGCTCTCCGGTGTCCTGGTCCACCAAGGTGAACTCGATCGGCTCCGCCTTGAAAGGCACTGGCAGGGCGTGAGCGTCGCCCAAGGACAGGACGCCAGGCACGAGGGCGAGGAGCCCCGCCGTGGCCGCGATCCTCCAGCCTTTCGCGACTACATCGATTCGAGTTTCCATTGTCCCGTTCCGTCCTTGCTGAAGTAGACGGATGAAGGGGACGCTACCCTTCATCGCCCTATTCCTCCACCACCTGGCAGGCAAGTCGCCCCGGCGCCCACTGGGTATCGGACGGTGGACGAACGGCCTGGCCGATGCGGACGTTCTTCATCGCGGACAGCCCCACGTCCGTCACGAACATGTTGGCCGGAACGCCCCGGTCGTGGGCCATGAACTCGAACACCCTCAGCAGCGATCCCTCGACGGGATCGCGCAACGACAGCCCTATGGTCGCCGATCCCGCGGTGAGCGGCCCCCGCGTGAGCGACAGGCCGCTCGCTTCGACGGTGTGCATGAATCCGCAGATCCACGAGAACGTCGCATTCGGTCGCGCGTAGAGATTCCTGAAGTCCTCCGTCGCGACGAGAGGCAGCACCACCCCCGCGTTCGTCGCGATGAGTTGGTTGTTCCGGTACAGGTAGAACTCCCAAACACCGTCGACGCCAAAATTCCCGCCGATGCGGGCGCATTCGGCCGTTCCCCAGCAACCCGCCGCTCCCGGCGCCGTGACGTACTGGGCGGGGAACTCCTGCCCGTTCACCGTGAGGACGATGCCGCCAATGTCGCTGCGCGCCAGATCCCGGATTCTCGTCTCATAGCCGGAAGGCACGATCATGTTGAAATCCGCGCCTCCGACACCCCGGACTTCGCTTCCCATCGCCGCCTTGAAGACGATGAAGGGCGAAAGATCCACGACTTTCGCGGCCACGGCCTCCCAGCCGCCACTCGCCTTCTCTTCCCCCATGTCGCCATGGAATACGAGGATGTAGCGGTCCCTGTCCTTCGGTTCTGCGGCCGTGCTCCAATTCGGAAAGGCCACGGCAACCGGGACCCGCTGGCCACTTCCTACCGTCAGCGCATCCCAATTGCCCTGCGCGATCGGGTAGCGCGTATCGTCCTTGCCGTCGTAGTAGAGCTCGAAGGCGCCCTGCAGGG
>CALFYR010000225.1 GCA_937954195.1 uncultured Dehalococcoidia bacterium | reverse complement strand
TGGCCGCGGAGGCACCGGGACTCGCGAGCCATGCCCGGCTGGCTATCCTCCACGCCATGCTCGGGAACGGCGACATGGCCCGCGCTACCTGGGCCACGGCCCTTGGCGACATGAACGCCGGGACGGCGGACAGGGCCTGGGGACTGGCTGAATACGGCAACTTCCTTTTCGCAACCGGGCGGACCGCCGAGGCACGAGCCAGCCACGCCGCGGCGCTGAAGCTCCTGCCCGGCTACATCCCGGCCGAACTGGGACTCGCGGATGTACGCGCCGCCGAAGGCGACCTCGACCGGGCGATCGCCGCGTACCAGGTGGCCATCCAGCGGGCACCGGCACCCGAGACCGCGCTCAAGCTCGGCGACCTGCTCGCCGCGGCCGGCCGGACGTCGGAAGCGATGGAACAGTACGCACTCGTCGAAGCGTTCGCGGGGCTCTTCGAATCCCAGGGCATCCGTACGGAACTCCCCGTCATCCACTACTACGCGGACCACGGCCGCGCAACAGAGGCGGTCGCGATGGCCCGCGAACTCTACGACCAGCGGCCCGGTATCTACGCCGCCGATGCGCTCGCGTGGGCACTTCACCGGGCGGGCTCGCACGAGGAAGCCGCTGGCTTCGCGGAGGAAGCCGCGCGCTTCGGAACGCTCGATTCGGCGCTGCTGTACCGCGCGGCGGTCGTGCTCGAGTCGGCGGGTGAGGATGAGCGGGCCGCTGAGCTGCTCGGGTCAGCGCTCGACCTGAATCCCCGGTTCTCGCCGCTACATGCCGCGGACGCCCAGGTGCGGCTGGCCGAACTCACGAACCGGGTGGAGGTGACGGAATGAGCCGCGCAGTGATTCGCTCCGTGCTGGCGGGACTTGTGGCGATGGTCGCATTCGCGGGTCTTGGAGTCGTCCGTCCGAACGCGGCGAGCGCGCACCCGCTGGGCAACTTCACGGTCAGCACGGCTACGCGCATCGAGCTCTACGCCGATGCGATACGGGTCCACTACGCGGTGGACATGGCGGAAATACCGGCATTCCAGGAACTGGCTGACATCGATACCGACGGTGACGGCGCGGTGAGCGCCGCCGAACGGGAAGCCTATCTGGGGACCACCGTCCCGGCGCTGATCGAAGGGCTCTCGCTCACCTCCGGCAGCGAGCGGCTGGCGATAGAAGTCCTCGGGGCCGAGCTGGCACTGCTCCCGGGAGAAGGCGGGTTGGACACGCTCCGCATCGACCTCGTACTGGACGCGCTTCCCGTGGCGGGCGGAGTCGCCTTCGAGGACACCAATTACGCCGAGCGGCTGGGCTGGCGCGAGGTCACGCTGGTGGCCGGGGAGGGCGTGCCCCTCGACCGTTCGGACGTGCCGGCGAGCAGCCCGAGTTCGTTTCTGACCGCGTACCCGGAGGCGAGCGATGCGTCTGGGACAAGGATAACGGCCGCCTCGTTCGCCTACGTTCCCGGAGAAGGCGAACTTGCCCCGCCGTTCGAAGCGGGCGTTGTGCATATCGTGCCGGCGGGAGTACCCGGCGGGTTCGGGTCCATCCTTGATGGACGGCCGCTGACGCTGACGGTCGTCCTGGTGATGTTGCTGGTCGCGATGGGATTCGGTGCGGTGCACGCGTTGGAACCCGGCCACGGCAAGACGATCGTTGCGGCGTATTTCGTGGGGGCCAACGGGCGCGCCTCGCACGCCGCACTGCTGGGGCTCATCGTGGCGGCGACGCATTCAGTTGGGGTGCTGGCGATCGGGGCGCTGACGCTCTACGGGACCCGTTATGTCCGCCCCGAAGACCTGTACCCGTGGCTTACGCTTGTCTCGGGGGTCATGGTGGTCGCGCTTGGGGCCGGGCTGCTCGCCAGCCGGCTGAGTGGCAACCACTACCTGCGCCACCTGGCGACCGGTCACCTGATACCGCATCGCCATACGCACGGCTCCCACGGACACGACCACGCGCACGACCACGGCCATGCGCACCCTCACTCGCACGACCACGCCGCGAGCGGGCCGCGCCGCTGGCAACCCCCGGCGAAATACCGGCCGGCCGCCCAGCCTCCCGCCTCCATCGTCCAGCCGAGGGCCGCCGTGCCATGGAAGAGCCTGACCGTCCTCGGACTGATCGATGGGCTCATCCCGACACCTTCGACTCTTGTGGTACTGCTGTCGGCGATCTCGGTAGGCCAGTTCGCGCTTGGGATGGCGCTGGTTGTCGCCTTTAGCGTTGGGCTGGCGGCTGTGCTGTCGTCGATCAGCCTGGTGACGATTGTGCTGAAAGGCGCGGCGGCACGGTTCCAGCGCAGGCATGCCGCCGGATCGACCGTGGCCAGGGCGATCGTGAGTCGCGCGGCAACCGTTGCGCCGGCAGTCGCAGCCCTGGCACTGATCGTCACTGGCTCGGTCGTGGTGCTTCGGGCGACCAGCGGGACGTTGTTGTAGGCCGTGATGTCCGCGGGAACCGCCACCAGATTCGACCCGCGAGGGTATGGCCAGCGCGGGCCAGAACGTATGCTGCGGGGAGACCGGCTCCAACCAGGGAGGGCCGCACGCGGGAGCACACCACTGGCCCAGCGCAGGACCATTCCCGAAGACGCAGACCAGCTGCTCGACGCCATCCGGGCGGGCGATTCGGGTGCGCTCGCGCTGCTGTACGACCAGGCGGGCGTGCAGGCCTACGGGTTGGCCTTCCGCATCCTCCGTGACGCCGGGGCGGCCGAAGACGCGGTGCAGGAGGCGTTCCTCTCGCTCTGGAGGCACGCGTCGCGGCTCGATGCATCACGGGGGCGGCTCGTTTCGTACTTGCTGACGCTGGTGCACCACAAGGCGATCGACCTCGCCCGGATGCGCGCCGGCCGCGCGGCCCGGGATGCGGGCACCGACCCCGCTGACGCGGGCGCGGTGGAAGAGGACTTCGTGAGCGACGTGATGGCCGCCGCGGACGGGGAGGTCATCCGGCGTTCTCTCCAGCGGCTCCCGGATGAGCAGCGGCGGCCGATCGAGCTCGCGTACTTCGAGGGGCTGACGTGCCCCGAGATAGCCGAGGCCGAAGGGGCGCCGGTTGGTACCATCAAAAGCAGGCTGCGGCTTGGGCTGCAAAAGCTCCGCGGCGACCTTGAACGGCAGGGATACCCATGAACTGCGAGACGGCGAGCGAACTCGCGGCCGCCTACGCGCTTGGCGCACTCGAACCCGCGGAGGCGCGCGCCTTCGAGGAGCATGTTGCCGAGTGCAGCCGCCACGACGCAGAGATGTCCGCCCACCGGCGGGTGATTGGCGGGCTGGCGCACAGCGGCGAAGCTGTGACGCCCCGTGCGGGCCTGCGTAACCGCATCCTTGCCGCAGCGGAGGCTGAACGGCCCACAGCCGCCGGCCGCGGGGAGCCCATCGAGTTCCCTGTCGAGCGGGCACGCGAGCGGAGACCCCGGTTCAGCATTTCGTGGGCCGTGGCGGCGGCGTTTGGTGTGCTGGCGCTCGGGCTCGCGGTTTGGAATGTCACCCTGCTCGGCGACGATGAACCCGCGCCCGATGGGCCGCAGCAGTACGCATTTTCGGGCGCGGGTGGGGCTGGCGAAGTCATCCGCTTGCCCGGATCGAACATCGTGGTGGTTGAGCTGCGCGACCTGCAGAACCTGGACGCAGACCAGGACTACCAGGTGTGGGCGATCGCCGGTGGCGAACCACAATCGCTCGGCCTCCTGCGCGTGCAGGATGGCACGGCGATCCTCGCGGGCGAGGCAACGGGCTCCATCGAGGCGGTGGCGGTGACGATCGAACCGGCAGGCGGAAGTCCGCTGCCGACGAGCGAGCCGATCCTGACGGCGCCGCTCTAGAGGTTCTGCTGCATGACGCGGAGCGGGAAGGTAGCGAGCACTTCGTACGTGGCGCCCTGCGCGGTCAGGCGGCTGCGCATCAACGACACCTGGGCGGTGCGCCAGCTCACGGGGGGGACGCTCACCTTGCCAACGGCGACCTCGATCTCGGCGCGGTGCCGGGTGGAGATTTCGTCGCGGACGCGGCCGAGGGTGAGGTGCGGGCGGAAGGGGCGCCGTTCCGGCTCGAAACCGACCACCGCAAGGGCGGCGTTGACGGCGCGGACCAGGGCTTCGAGCCGAAGCACATCGCCGGCGATGCCGACCCACATGATGCGGAGGCCTTCGCGGCCACCAAAGGTGCCGATGTTCGAGAATTCGAGTTCGAAGGGGGAGTGGCCCACCACCGCTTCCTGGATGGCCAGTTTCACCGCGGGGAGCTTCTTGGTGGGAACCTCGCCGAGGAACTTGAGCGTCACGTGGACGCCTTCGGGGCGGATCCAGCGGACAGCGTTGCCGCTGCGGTTGCGGAGGTTTTCGATGACCTCGCCGATGGATTCTTTTACGTCGTCGGGAACTTCGCAGGCCACGAAAAGCCGAACGTGGTCCTGGGCGCTGTCAGTCATTCGTTCATGTGTCCGAAAACAGTTTCACGGCATTGCCGCCACACACTGCTTCTGTCACGTCGCCGGGGAGTTCCCCGAGGAGGCGTTCTAGCTGGCGCCGGGGCGAAAGCAGTGGGTAATCCGAGCCAAAGAGCACGCGCTCGGGACCGGCAAGGTCGACCAGGCGCGTAACACTTCCTTCATCATACAGCAGCGAGACCGCCGCGGTGTCGAAATAGACATTTCCTATCGCCATCTTTAGTTCAGGCATCTGAAGGTAAAAGCTGAGGCCGCCGCCGAGATGCGCGGCAATCATGGGGACGTCGGGGAAACGTTGAGCCAGCTGGCAGAGTTCGGCCGGCGAAATGCCCCCGGCCTTGCCCGGGTAGAGGTGGCCAACAGGTTCGCTGACGTGCCAGAGCAGCACCAGCCGCGCCTCCCGCGCGAGCGAGCACAGCGCCTCGCCCGCGGGCCCCAGAGGGTCCCATTTCTGGTTGTGAGGGCGCAGTTCTCCGAAGCCGCGTGCGCCGAGCCCGATAGCGTGGCGGGCGACGCGTTCCCATTCCGGGAGCCCGGGATGAACCGTCGCGAGGGCCGTGACGCGGCCGTTCGAGGTTCGGGCGACTTCGCAGAGGTATTCGTTCTGTTCGATGAGGTCGGGTTCGTGGGAGAAGGCGAACCCGGCGGCGACGGCGCGATCGACGCCCGCCTCATCGAGCGCCGCGTAGAGCTCGCGGGCGGTGGCCATCTTCGCCCTGGGGTCGGCGTACATCTCGCGGAACGTGGCGTCGCCCATGGCGATGGATTCGCGCCCGAGGATTTGCCCGGGCGCGAACAGGTGGGTGTGGGAATCGACGCGCACGCTTAGAGGATAGTGGATTGGCGTCTAGCTGGAGGCCCGGCGGATCGTGAGGAGGTAGTCCTCCGCATCGGGGCGGAACTCCCATTCCATGCCACGGCGTTCCAGTTCGGGGTAGAGCAGGAAGGGTTCGCGGTCCATCAGAGCGTGGAGTTCATCGCCATCTTCGAGCGCCTTCACGATGTCGAGGATGCGGACCATGGGCTCGGGAGGTTCGAGGCCCCGATTATCAAGGTTGTACGTACGCATGGTTCTGCTCCGGTCTTCAGGCATCCTGCCTGCGGAAAATGTAGATGGCGAGGGCAAGGGGCGCGGCCGCCCAGGCGACCAGGTTGCCGCCAAGAAGCATGGCGCTCCGGCCTTGCCCGAATTCGTTCGAAAGGTAGGAACCGAGCGGGCCGAGGATAGCCAGGTCCGGTTCCAGGCTGAGCACGGCAAGGATGCGGACGCTTTCCACGGGGTTCCCGAGCACCGCGACCAGCAGCGTTTGCCCCGACGATGAAACGGCCAGCGCCAACCCGATGGCTCCCAGGTTGTAGAAGAGCACGAGGCCGAACCAGACAGCGACCGCTATGGCCATGGCTTTCGTCCGGCCGTTCGAGAGCACGGAGATGAGCACGCCGATGCTGACCATGGCCGTCGCCAGCCCCGCCGAAAGCGCGGCGAACAACAGATAGTGCCCGGCCCCGGTGAGCGGATTGATGGGCGAAACAAGCAGCGCAGCCGCGCCGAAGCCCAACGCGATCGCCATCCAGACGGAGATGACCAGGCCAAAATACTTGCCGAGCAGGACCTCGGTGGTGGTCACGGGGTTGGCGAGCAGGCCGGCGAGTGTGCCGCGTTCGCGTTCGCCGGCGATTGCGCCTGCTCCCAGCACGAGGGCCAGCAGCGGGACGATGAGCAGGCAGAGATTGATGAGCCCGGCGGTGGTGCGGTTGAAGCTCTGTGCACTGGTCGTGCCGGCATCGCGGTCGACCAGGCTGAGGGTTAGTGCGAGGAGCCCGAAGACGCCGGCGAATACCAGCAGCCAGCGTCCCTGGACCGCATCGCGGAGTTCCTTTCGGAGAATGACCGTCATTCCGTTCATCGCAGCGCCTCCTGTGCCTGGCGCATCCGGGTAACCGCCTCATCGACGGGCGCTTCTTCGACGCGGAAGTCGAGGATTGGGACTCCCGCGCTGACGAGCGTCTCGACGACGCGGGCCTTGCTATCGGCGGGGCAGGTGACGACGAGCCAGTCGCCGGACTGGTTCACGGTTTCGGCGCCGGTGGCGGCGGTGACGAGCGAGAGCGCCTTCGGCGTCTTGCCGTTGAGCCGGAGATAGAGCCGGCTCGCGGCGGCACGGTCGGTGGCCAGACGCGAAGCGGGACCGAAATAGACGGGCTTGCCGGAATCGAGGATGAGCGCGTTGTCCGCGACGTGTGGGACATCCTCGATCCAGTGGGTGGAGAGGAGCACCGAGGTGCCGAGCGCCCGCTGCTCTTCGATGAGTTTTCGGAGCCCGAGGCGCGCCGAGACATCGAGGCCGGCCGCCGGCTCATCCAGGACCAGCAGGGGCGGTGCGGCCAAGAGGGCGAGGGCGAGAGCCAGCCGTTGGTTCATGCCGCCGGAGAGGGCGCTGACCTTGCGGTCGGCGTGAGCCTCCAGGCCGGCGGATTCGACGGCTTTGCGGGCGCGATCGACATCGACGCCCTTGAGCTGCGCAGCGAACACGGCCGCCTCCTGGACCGTCAGGTCCGGGGGGAGCGTCGATTGCTGGGGAACGTAGCCGATCAGCCGGCGCGCTTTCTTCGCGTCACGGGTGACACTGTGGCCCCCGATGGTGATCTCTCCATCGTGGCGGATGAGCCCGACGATGCTCTTAATGAGGGTGGATTTGCCGGCCCCGTTCGAACCGATGACGGCGAGGACGCTGCCGGGTTCGAGTTCAAAGCTGACACCGCTGAGGACGGTGCTCTTGCCGTAAGTCTTCGAGACGTTGGTGACGGTCAGCATGGCGCCCACCCCCTGCGGAAGGTCGACCGGGCGAGCCAGAAGCCGATGGCCGGGACTGCCACCATGACGAGGGAGATGATCGCGGACTGCGCGACCGCCGCCGTCGTCCGGTCGGCCGAGAGGGTGACGGTGGGCGAGAGGAGTGGCGCTGGGTCGACCACGCGCGGCGCTTCTTCGTAGACAGGAAACCACTTCGCGGTCATATCCAGGGCGACCTGCGCGAAGCTAAAGCGGTAGGCCTTGAGGGCCTCGTCCTTCTCGATGAGGGTTTCGTAGGTGCCGGAGTATTCGAAGGCGATATCGCCGACTCCGTCGCCGTTGGCGTCGTAGCCCTGGTAGCTATCCCAGTAGTTGCCACGGCCGTTTTCGGCCCAGGTGTTGCGGCCGGCGATGTTGCCACTGCGCTCTTCCACGAGCTGGAGGTTGCCAACGAAGGAGTTGCCGACGAACGTGGCATGGGTGGTGGCGGTGGCTTCGATGGCGACCTGGTTGTAGCCGATGAGGTTGCCTTCGAATCGGACGAACGCCTGTGGCGATTGGGGTGCGCCTTCGAGCGTGAGCCCGAGACGGTTGTGATGGATCAGGTTGTTCTTGATGGTGACGTCATCGACGTCCTTCAGGAGGATGCCGTAGCCGGAGGCGCTCGAGCGGTTGTGGGCGAAGGTGTTGCCGGTCAGCTCGATGCGGGTGGAGTACATGATGGCCGCGCCGGCGACGCTATCCACGAAGACGTTGTCTTCGAACAGGTTGTCGTTCGCGTACATGTAGTGGATGCCGTAGCGGACGTCGGAGACGTGGTTGTTGCGCACTTCGTTGAAGTCGGCGAAGCCGAGAAAGATGCCATCCTTCGCGGTGTGGAGGGTGTTGTCTTCAATGATGTTGCCGCCACTGCCGTAGAGGTAGATGGCATGGCCGCGGCGCTGAGTCGGCTGGTCGGGGAAGCTGCTGACTTCGTTGCCCCGGATGACGTGGTCGCGGCTGCCGACCATGATGATGCCGTAAAGGACGTCGCGGAGCTTGTTGTCTTCAACGATCGCGCCATCGGCTTCGAGGCGGATGCCGCCGGGTTCGGTCGACACGGCGATCGAGGAATTGATGATTTCGAAGCCGCGGAGCGTGACGCCCTCCGCGGTGACGGTGACGACATCGCTCTTGCCCATGCCGTCGATCACGGGGCGCCCTTCGCCGATCAGGGTCAGGGGCCTGTCGATGGTGATAGGCCCCTCGTAGTGGCCGGCGGGGACGGTGATGGTGTCGCCAGGCGAAGCGGCGTCGATCTGGTCCTGGAGGGCGGGGGCAGCGGCGGCTGTGACACCGCCACCCCCGGCCACCAGAGCCAGGGTGAACCCGGCAAGGACCGCGGCCACCACCACCGCGGCCTCGCCGGTGTTCATCCAAGCGGCATACAGGAACCGGACGAGCCACGGACCGGCTACGAGTACGAGCGCCGCTGCCACCATGAGCCAGAACCCCCAGGACACCATGGCTTCCGTGTGGAAGTTGATGACGCGGGTGGTCCCGAGCACGTTGGGCGTGAATTCCGGGATGCGCAGCGGGGCGCTGCGATCCAGGTCGTGGCCGTAGCGATACAGCCAGTACTGCAGGTCGATGAGGAAGCCGACGGGGACGGCGATGGCCAGCCCGCGGGCGATCCAGCGAACAGGGAGGTTCCGCCAGCGCGGCTGGAAACCCGCGAAGACGAGGAGCCCGATGACGACGGCCATCGCGTAAGGGAAGGCCTGGAGTTCGAAGACGTTCTCCGGCTCAATGGCCTTGATGCCGACGTAGTGGTTCAGCGCGTTGATTTCGCTGAGGTCGCCCTTCATGGTCGTGCCGTAGGCGACCAGTTCGAGGCCGGCCGGGTACTGCGGAGCGATGAGGTTCATGGTCCACAGCGGCAGGAAGCAGGCGACGGTAAGGAGCGCCGCGGCGATCAGCGAGCAGGTGAGCCAAACGCGGTCGCGTCCGACGGCCGTCGACCGGGCGCCTTCCTTCGTGCGGGTGGACGGACGGGCGGTTTGCATGAGCGTGGCCATCTCAATGCCCCCCGTGCGTGGCGCCCAGCAGGGCTGCCCACGTCTTCTTTTCGCCGCCGTGCTGCTGGACGAGGCCGTCTGCCTCGGTGGGCGTGGCGGCGGCGGCAATGCCATAGGCCATGGGCGTCAGGATCTTGTCCGAGACGACGAACGTGGCATCGAGCGCTGAGAGGGTGGATTCATCCAGGTAGCTGTGGACCCAGAAGGTGGCTCCTTCGGCGGGTGGCATTTCCTGGTACATGCCCACCATGCAGCCAATGTCATCGAAGCGGGCAGGCTTGCCGTTGGCATCGCGCCAGGCGGCGGCGAAGCGCGGATCGGAGATCACCATCTGGCAGTGGGCGCAGGTATCGGAGCCGTAGGAGATGTTGGGCGGTCCATCGCCGGAGTTCTCGGTATCGGATGGGAGTGCCCGGTAGCCGAACACCATGCCCGCCGCGGTGAGGCCCGTAAAGCCGCTCAGGGCGAGGAAGCGTCGTCGTGTCAACATAGTTGTCCTCCCGTTTGGTGGTGGTGGCCGGGGAGGCCCTGGGGTTTGCGGGGGCGGCCGCTCAACCGCCCCGCATCACGTGGATCAGGAGATGAGGAGCCAGCCCTGCATCTCGAGGTGGAGCGCCGAGCAGAACTCGGTGCAGTAGAAGCCGAAGGCTCCCTTCTGGTCCGCGACGAACTCAACGGTGGTTTGTTCGCCGGGGTCGAGGCTCATGGAAATGTTGTAGCGAGGGATGGCGAAGCCGTGCGTGGCGTCGGGCGTCGTCTCCGTGTTGGTGAGGTGCATGACGATCTTGTCGCCGACCTTCGCGCGGACGACGTCCGGCTTGAAGAGGCTGCGGCGGACCGCCATGTACACGGTCACTTCATCACCGTTGGTTTCCACCCGGGCGTCTTCGTCCGTGGTGGCGTGGGGGCTGACTTCCATGGTTACCGCGTTCACGCCGGGCGGGTACACCTCCCAGGAGTTCAGGCGGTCGGCGCGGATGGCCTGCACGTAGTGCGGTTCGCCGAAGCCGATGGGCATGTCGTAGAGGACTTCCATCTTTTCGCCGGAGAGGTCGACGAGCTGGAAGTTCTGGGGCTTGAGGGTGCCGACCGCCGGGTAGCGGTCGATGGACCACTTGTTGAGTGCGACGAGGTACTTGCCCTGTGGGCTGACGGTGTCGCCTTCCATGGTGACCAGGTGGCCGATGTTGTAGTTGATGCTGACTTTGTCGACGAGCTGGAAGGCTTCGTCGCCTTCGAAGTAGGGAGGGCCAAGGCTGAACTTGGCGACGGCGCTTTCGAGGAAGAGGCTGATGTAGCCGTGGCCTTCGGCGTCGTACTGCGTGTGCAGCGGGCCGGCGCCCACTTCGACCTGGCCGGCCAGCACCGCTTCGAACCGGACGATGGGGATGCCGAACGGGTCGGTACCTTCAAAGTCCTCGGCTTCGATTGCTGCCATGAGCTTTTCGAAGCTGAAGATGGAGACGTGTGGGTCGAGCTTGCCGCCGATAGAGAGATAGTTCCCATCGGGGGAGACGTCGACGCCGTGGGGGCTGCGGGGCTCTGGGACGAGGTAGATGACGCCTTCTTCGATGGCCGTCTCCATGTCGATCACCGCCATGGAGTTCCGGACGGTGGTTCGGCCGGCCTTGAAGAGCTCTTCGGCCTTCTTCCAGTTGATGCAGTGGAGGTAGTCGAAGTCGTTCGCGGATGCGCCGACTTCGAGGGAGTCCTTGCCTTCGAGCACGCCGCCGGTGGCCATCTCGGTGTTGTAGCTGTTGATGAAGACCCAGCCGTCGCTCACGAGCTTGCCGGAATCGGCGAGGTCCTGGTTGTAGGGCGGGATCTCCACCTGGAAGCTGCGGTCGATGTCGAAGCGACCGGTCTCGGGGTTCACCGCCATGAAGGTGGAGAAGCCGCGGAACTTGTTCGCGTAGTCATCGAGCGCGCCGTGGATGTCGCTCTCATCGATGAGGGCGGGGACTTTGGAGGAAATGTGGACGTAGTCGGTGTTCGGCGTGACGAAGCAGCCGCCGTGTGAGGAGTGGATGTTCGGGACATCGAAGATCTGCTTCACCTTGAAGTCCCGGAGATCGACCATGGCAATGCGGCCGTTAGCGCGGTCCTGGATGTAGACCCAGCGGCCATCGTATTCGCCGTTGGTTTCGCTGAGGGCCGGGTGATGGGTATCGGCCCAGGTGAGCGGCCCGCGGGCGGCTGAGGTGGGCTTGTTGACGAAGTCGGTGCCTTCGGCGAGGACGGCTTCGCCCCAATCGGCGCCGTAGCCGTGGCCCTGCCATGGTTCCGGCGTGAACACGCCGATGACCTTGAGCAGGCGCATGGACGGGACACCGATAACGTAGAGCTGACCGGAGTGGCCACCGGAGGCGAAGATCATGAACTCATCGAACTCGCCGCCGGGCATGTAGGTTTTCAGTGCGCGTGTGACATCTTCGGGGGCGAGGGCGCGGGCGTTGATGACGTCCTGGGCGTTGCCGCCGAGGCCGGAGCTGCCACCGCCGTCGTCGCCGGAACTGTTACCGATGCCGAACCCTACCGCACCACCGGCAACCAGCCCGGTCAGGCCGGCTGCCCCTCCCTGAACAAGTTCCCTTCTGGTGAGTGCCATGCTGGTTTCCTTTCTGTTCACCCCCGGCGGGCTCTCCATGCCGCCGGGGGGTGCGTTCGGAACACGGGAGGTGCGCTACTTCACCGTGATGGTCCCGACCATGTCGGGCAGGTGGTAATCGCACTGGAAGTCGAAGTCGCCCTTGTTGTCGAAGCGAATTTCGAAGCGGCTTTCGGCACCGGGCTGGACGATGGCATCGCTCTTCATGTCGGTGCCGTTCACGACCATGTTGTGGATGGCGGTGCCTTCGTTTTTGGCGATGATGGTGACCGTTTGGCCAGCCTTGATGGAGAACTCGGCAGGGACGAACACGTTGTCCTGGAGGCTGACCACGAACTCCGTGGCATCCGCGGGGATGGTGGTGTCGTCGTCGCCGTTGCCGTTGTCTCCGTTGTCGTCGTCGCTATCGCCGCCACCGCCACACGCGGCGAGGGCGAGCGCCGCTGCGAACGTGGCGGCGATGAAGGCTGACCTGAACAATTTGGCTTTCAATGGATTGCTCCTTCCGCGCCGCCTTTCCCCTGGTGTGGCTCGCGGCGCTATGACTTGCAGTCAAAGGGTCGTCCTGAAGGAGCGGCCTCGATGTGACATGAGTCACCACGCCTGGAAGTTGGTGGCGTGGGACGCTGCGGGTGGCATACTCGGGGCCACAATGCCGGGCCGAGCCACGACCGAAGACGTTCGAAACATCTCGTACTTCAAGGCGCTCGACGACGCCTCGGCCGAGCGGCTGGCTGAGGCGATGGTGCACCTGCGGTTCGTTTCCAGGGACCGCGTGATTACGGAAGGCGAGGCGGCGCCCGGGTTCTACTACCTGCGCACCGGGAAGGCGCGCATCTTCCGGACCGGCACGGATGGGCGCGAGCAGTCGTTCCGGATCGTGAGCGGTGGCGACACGTTCGGCGAAGTGCCCGTCTTCGACGCGGCCCCGAACCCGGCGAGCGTCGAGGCGCTGACGGACTGCGACGTCATCCTGATCCCGACGTCCGCCGTGATCGACACGATCGGGCGGCACCCGGAAGTGGCGGTGCCGCTACTGGTGCACTTCGCGAAGCGGCTGCGGTCGTTCACGGAGCTGGTGGAGCAGATCAGTCTGCAGACGGTGCCTTCGCGGATTGCGCGCTACCTCTATCAGGTGGGCCGGGAAGAGGGCATCCGCACCGACGAGGGTCTCGTCATCGCTCGCGACATCACGCAGCAGGACCTGGCATCGCTCGTGGGCTCGGTGCGCGAGGTGGTATCGCGGAGCCTAAAGGTGATGGAGGAGGAAGGGATCATTCTGATCCGCCGCAAGGAGATGGTGATCCTGGACCTGGCGGCGCTACGGGAGATGGTGTAACGGCTCAGGCGAGGCCGACCGCGTGGCGGGCCCACTCATCCATCATGCCGACCTGCCAGCGTGGTTCATCCACGATTTCCACGTTCACGGCGCGAGTGCGGAAGCGGCGGCGGAGCGCGCCTTCGGCTGAACTCCGCAGCACATCGCCCATGGGGCACATCGGCGAGGTGGTGGCCATCCCGAGGTAGACCTCGCCGGGAGAGATTTCGAGCTCGTAAATGAGGCCGAGCGCAACGATGTCGATGCCAAGCTCAGGGTCGACGACTCCGCGGAGGATTTCGGTGACCTCTTCGTATTCGTTCATACCGATGCCCTCATGGTCGATTGCGCCGACCGGCTGGAACGCTTGGGAAGGAACATGAACGCCATGCCCCCCAGGTGAGCGATGGCGGACGTGATGAGGACCACGCCGCCCGCGTGGAAGACGGCGGCGTTCGCATCGAGCGCGGCGGCGACGATGATGATTGCGCCGGCGGAATGCAGCGCCAGGTTCGCCTGTGCCCACCATTCCGGGACGAGGTCTTTCACGAGGGGTACCGGCGACTGCCCCAGGCGCGGCCGGTAGCGGTGGTACCAGATGAGGAACGGCAGGATCTTGTAGCTGTTGGCGATGAGCGTGGTGCCAACCCAGCCAATGATCCCGGCGGCGCCGTAGGCGAGCGGTAGCGCGGCGGGTGCATCGGAACGGTGGAGCGTCCCACCCCATGCGGCCGCCAGGCCGAGCACGAGCGTTGCCGCCAGGAAGGCCAGTGAGACGAACGTCGCCTGGCCGTGGAAGTCGAGCCTTCGGCGTGAGCGCTTGAATAACAGGTGCAGCTGATCTCCGAGCCAGAGCGCGGGGCCGGCGGCAAGCCCTATGGCGAGCGCGAACCGCACCCCTTGGGGCGGGTCCGTGGCCATCGCAAGGGCGAACATCGCCGTCCCGGTGGCGGTCCAGATGAGCACGGTGAGCGGGAGCTTCGGGCGGGCCCGTTGAACGATGTTGAACATGGGCACCAGCTGGTAGGAGACACCCATGATGGTCAGGCCGATCCAACCCGCGAGCCCGAGGTGTGCGTGTGCGGCGAGGCGGCCGAGGCTCGGGCGGAACCAGCCGTGTTCGAAGTTGCCGACGAAGGTCAGCCCCAGCGTGATGCCGACCACCAGGAAGGTGAGGCCAGCGAGCATGTAGCTCCGCGGGTGGGAGGAACGGGGCGTGCGAAGCAGGACGCGCAGCAGGTTCCACGCGAAGAGCAGGAAGGAAGCGACGGCCAGCGAACCACCGATCGACATCAACCAGAGCTCCCAGCGCATGATGGCGGGCACGAAGATGCCGACGGCGGTGGCATGGAGAAGCAGTTGGAGGCGCGCCGAGCGCCCGCTAAGCCCGCCACCTCCGAGCACCGCGGACGCGAGCTGATAGGAGGCGCCGAACAGGAAGAGGCTCGCCCAGCCAAGCACCAGGGCGTGTGTTATCGCGACGGTGCGGTGGGTGTTGATCGCTACGAAGACTTCGCGGCCGGCGCCCGTAGCGAGATAGCCGGCGGCGAGCAGGCCGATGGGAGCGAGAAGGAAGAACGGGGCGATCACCGCAAGGGGCGGGCTCTGCGCGGGTGTGACTCGTTCGGGCATGGGCGCTCCCCCGGTAGGTGGTGGATTCAGGTTCCACCGGGCACCGGGGCGGCGATGCGACAAAGGTCACAGGGGAGTTGGGGACGGGGGCGCGGTCCTACCAGGTAATGAGGCGGAGCTGGAGGTCGCTGAAGATGTAGGCATGGCCATCGCGGATGGCGAAGGCGCTGGCGGAGCGGAAGAGTTCGTGCTGGTATTGGCGGTCGAACGTGCCATCGCGGCGGAGGACCACGATCCGGTTGTTCGGCGCATCCAGGAACGCGAGTTCGTTTTCGCCAATGGGGTTCGCTGTTTCGGCGGCGACCAGCGTCTTATCGATACCGCCCTGGCCGAGGGTGAGCGCGACCTGACCGGAGATGAACCGGTGGATAACGCCGTTGGCATCGGAGGTGATGAGTTCCTCATCGACCATGAGACGACGGGCGTTCACGAGGTCGTCGCTAAGGAGGACCGTTTCGGGGGCGTTGGGGAAGCCGGCGGCGGACTGGGTGTACTTGTAGATGGTCTTATGGCCGGCATCGAGCACGTAGAGGTCGCGGCCGTAGACGGCGATATCGGTGAACACCAGGTTCGATGGCGCCGAGAAGGCGATCTCCCGGAGGCCACCATCGGCGGAGTAGCCCCAGAGCTTGTTGCCGGTATCGGCGATGAGGGCGACGGGGCCACCGAGGTCGCTCGCTTCGAGGGAGGCGACTGCGACGGGCTTGCCCTGCGCGAGCTCGCGGTTTTCTTCGAAGACCACCGCGGGTTCGGCGCCGGTCGCGAACGGGATGGCCACGACGCGTGAAGCGTTCGCATCGATCACATAGGCGCCATTGGGGCCAACCGCCATGCGGACAACCGCGATGGGGTTGGTACCGAACTGCTGGAGCGAGGCGAGTGTCTCAACGGATGCCGGCTGGAGGACGTTGTCCATCACGCGGATGGCGCCGGCGACTTCGTTCAGAAGTTCTTCGGCCTGGCCGTTGGCGGAATCGAGGTCGCGCGCCTCGAGGAGCATGGCATGGGCGTTCACGAGGGCTTCGCGTTTGGCGCCGGGGTCTTCGACGACACGGGAGGTTGCGAGCTCGGCCGCCGCGCCATCGATGAGTTCGGCGTAGCGGGCCGAGTCGTCGGTTTGCAGCATCTTCGGGACGGTCACGAGGCCGACGAGCACGAGGAGTATGGCGAGCCCGGCCATGATCACCATCCACGTTGGCGGCAGCTGCGTGCCGCCGGCCGTGCGGTTCCGGTTGAAGGTGCCGTTGCCCTTCCAGCGGCCACCCATGTTGGTGCGGACGCGGACGAGCGAGCCGCCGTTCATGGCGGCGTGGGATTCGGTCGCGATGGTTTCGGCGACGGGCGTGGCCATGGTGGCGCGAGCGCGACGGGTAGCCGCCAACTCATCGGCGAACGGCAGATCTTCCTGCACGCTGGTCGGGCGGGCGGGCGGAAGCTCCGGTGAGACGAGCCCCCGGGTGAAGCTTTCCTGGCGTGGGCGGCGGCGCTGGCTGTTCATTGCCGGGCCGTTCGCCGCGCTGCCGAACGTCACACTTGTGCCCGTGGGGCCGAAGGATGGCGCGACGGCCGCTGCAACAGGCGCCGCCGGCTTCGGAGCGGACATCGCTACCGCGGCGGCATGCGACTGTTCCGACCGGGCACGGACGTCGGCGGCCATGCGCGACAACGTCTGCGTCGCTTCGCCGGAAGCGCGCAGCAACGGCGCGGGGGCATCAGCGACGACCTGCGGGACCGGCGTATCAATGGGGCGCCGCGGGTGAATTTCGAGCAGTTGCTTCCGCGCGGAGGAGACGATGTCCTCGGATTCGTCGGTGATGAAGAGGCCCGGCTGGAAGTTGGCGTCGCCATGCTGTTCGTTCGCCTGCGGACGCTGCGCGCGGGTGAGCGATGTCGCGTCGATGACGAACGTTTCATCCTCGCCGGCGGTGGCTGCGGCGCCGCCGGCAACTTCGCCGGGGTTGGTGACCAGGACCACGGTCAGGTGGCGCAGGTGGTTGACACGGCGATAGAGGTCGGGGAGGACCTGGTCCTCGGGGAGGGCGAGGATACCCGCGACGAGATCATCGTCGAGTTCGCCCAGGGCGGCGGTTGATAGCGCGAGCAGGCGGTCGCCGGGGGCGAACGGGATACGGGTGAGGCGCGGTTCGACGGGGCCAGCACCGATGGGCGTGGCGTTTTCGCGTTCGGGGAAGTAGGCGGTGACCTGGCCGTTGTGCAGGTGGAATGCAGCGGAAGGGCCGGCCTGCGCGATAACGGCCTGATCGCCACGGCGGCCGAAGCAGGTGAGGCCGAGGCTCACGCGGTGCTGGGCGATGCTCTTGCGGTTCCAATCGGCGAGTGCGCGTTCGGCGTCAGCGAAGAGGCGGCGCAGCGAGCCGGTGAGGCTCATATCGAGCCCGGTGAAGGTGTGCCCAATGGCGGAAACGACGTGTCCCGCGAACGCTTCCCCGGCGGGAGTGGTGCCCTCGGCCACCACAAACAGCTCCGCGCGGTCATCGGCGGGGCCTTTGCCATGGAAGACGCCAGCGTTGGGACCCCGGTCAACCGGCTCGTGATCGACGATCGCGAACTGGCCAACCTGCAGTGGTTCGGTCAAATAAGGGACCGTCCTTCTGTTCCAGGGTTGGACACGGGGGAGCAACGTGGATACCCCAACCGGGCTTCCCGGTTGGCCCCCGCCAGCACCAAGAAGTCACTATACCACCGCGTTCTGGGAGTAAAGCAACGTTCAGCACGGGTGTAACTAGGGGTTTCGCCGGGTCTTTGGAGAGGAGAAAGGTGAAAGGTCGAAGGCGAACGTGGATTAGATCAGTAGCAGGAGGCACATCGCGGCGGCCGAGAGCATGAGGGCCGAACCGAGGGTGTGACCGAGGGAGCGGGGTGGTTCGAGGCGGGTAAGGAAGAGGCCGGCGAGCGATGTTGGCGCGACGAGGAGGAGCGTGACCGCGAGCGAGGCGCCGCCGAGGAGGCCCACCGTGAGCGCGCCGAGCGCGATGAGGCTGAGGCCAACAAGTGGCGCCCAGACCAGTAACCAGGCCGAGGCGGTGCGTTCCGGTGGAGGGTGGAGCTCACGCAGATCGAGCGGGTCCACAGTGGCGTGGTGGCGGGCCCGTTTCGAGTCGTACATGCGCGTGGCTCCGGCGATCAGGCGGGGACGGCGGCCCCCAGGAACTGGAGGAAGGCGTCGTTGTGCTCGTTCGGGTACTCGATCACGCCAACATGCGCGCCTTCAAGCTCGAGCAACTGCGAACCGGAAATGCCGGCGTTGAGTTTCTTGCCGTTGCGCGGCGGGACGAGGATATCGTCCTTGTTCACCACGACGAGGGTTTCGGCCTTGATGTTGCCAAGCCGGTCGGCGGTGCTGAAGTTGAGGATGGCATCGGCCTGCCGCATGAACGCGTGGTCCTGCTGGGCGTACGGGTTCGAGACGGAATTCTGGATGGCGCGTTCGAAGCGTTCGGCGTCATCGAGGAGTTCGGCTGTATAGAGGAAGGGCGCGTTGTTGCGAGCGATCTGGTCGCGGCTCATGTTCGAACGGCGGGCGTTGACCCAGTTCTTCACCACGGTGCGTGAGTAGCCATCGATCCCGGGGCTGGTCGCCAGGAGGATGAGGCGGTTGACGCGGTTCGGGTACTTGAGCGCGAACTCCTGGGCGACCATCCCGCCCATGCTGTAGCCGAGGATGTGGGCCTTGTCGATCTTCAGCGCGTCGAGAAGGGCGGCGAGGTCATCGGCCATGCCCGCGACGGTGTAGGGCTTATCAGGGGCCGAGGTGCGGCCGGCGCCCCGGTTGTCGTAGGTGATGACGCGGAACTGCTTCGCGAGTGCCGGGGCAGTGAGCGCCCAGCCCTGCAGATCGCCGCCGAGGCCCATGATGAGCACGAGTGGGTCACCACTGCCGGCTTCTTCGTAATACGTGATGATGTCGCGCGTTGGGACGTACGGCATTGGGACCCTCGTGTGTGCGGATGTTGGTGGTGTGGGGATTGTACGTGGCTAGTAGCTCTTGATGCGATTCGGCCGAATTTCGAGGGTGACCCAGATATCGCGGGCGAGCCATTCGGAGATGGATTTCTCGGCCTGTTCGGGTTCGTAGTAGCGGCGAGCGAGGCGGGCGATGAGGTCGCCGGTGCATTCGGTGGTCACGGTGCAGGCGCCTTCGAGGG
This sequence comes from uncultured Dehalococcoidia bacterium, assembly GCA_937954195.1. Lineage (GTDB taxonomy): Bacteria > Chloroflexota > Dehalococcoidia > Tepidiformales > Tepidiformaceae > Amarobacter. Next base: position 1,111 of record CALFYR010000225.1, on the reverse strand, counting down.
TGACCCAGGCTTCGGATACACCAACCGGTTCTTCGACCGAGAGGGCGACCCGGGGATCGCGTTCGATGCGCTTCAACTTGGGCGAACCCTTCGAGGTGAAGACGCGGGCGACTTCGCCATCCCATTCGAACCACACGGGTACGACGTTGGGCGAACCATCAGAGTTGAGCGTGGCGAGCTTGGCGATGCGCGTTTCGCGCAGGAAGGCGTCTCGTTGTTCGGTGGTCATGGGCATGCGATCGACCTTAGCCGGTGCCGAACGATCCCGCGACTGCCCGGAACTCGCCGGGCCGGTACGATTCGGGGAGCACCGGCGGGAGACCAACCATGCAGCTATTCCTGGATACGGCATCGATCGATGAGGTGCGCGCGGCCGCGCGCTACGGCGTCATCAGCGGGGTGACGACGAACCCGAGCCTGCTCGCGAAAGAGGGTGGCGTGAGCTACCGCGAGCGCATCCAGGAGATAGCGGCGGTGATCGATGGCCCGATTTCGGCCGAGTGCGTCTCGCGGAAGGCGGATGACCTGGTGGTAGAGGCGCGCGAGCTTGCAAGCTGGCACCCGAACGTGGTGGTGAAGATCCCGATCGATGACCAGGGTCTCGAGGCCATCCACCGGTGCGCGAGCGAGGGGATCAAGATCAACGTGACGCTCATCTTCACGCCGAACCAGGCGCTGCTTTCGGCGCTGGCCGGGGCGACGTTCCTGAGCCCGTTCGTGGGCCGGCTCGATGACGTGAGCTACGACGGCATGGAGCTGATCCACCAGTGCGTGCAACTGGTGGAGACGCACAACTTGAAGGCGCGGGTCCTGGCGGCGAGCCTGCGGCATCCGTTGCACGTGGTGCAGGCGACGATGGCCGGGGCGCACATTGGGACCATTCCACCTTCGCTGATCGGTCAGATGTTGAAGCACCCACTGACGGACCTGGGTATCGACCGGTTCCTGGACGATGCGCGCAAAGCGGGACTTATCGATTGACGATTGTCGATTGTCGGTTGGGTGGGCGGTCGTGGTGGACTACCGGACGTCGTAGGGGGTTCAACGGCGGTTGGGTTGTGGCGGTCGTGTTTTCGTTGGGCGCATGGCGCCCCGCGGCCACGGAGGTCGG
>CALFYR010000224.1 GCA_937954195.1 uncultured Dehalococcoidia bacterium | reverse complement strand
CCCAGTGGTCCGACATCGACCCCAGCTGGCCGGCCGAAGACATCGTCTTCTACTATCCCGGCACTGACTCCGGAACCTACGACTACTTCGTCGAGACCATCATCGAAGAGGTCGAAGGCAGCGCACACCGCACCGATGGCACCGCAAGCGAAGACGACAACGTCCTCGCGCTCGGCGTCGAAGAAGATGAGTACGCCATCGGCTACTTCGGCTTCGCGTACTTCCAGGAGGCTGAAGACCGCCTCGGCGCCGTCGAAATCGATGGTGGCAACGGTTGCGTCGCTCCCTCCTTCGATAACGCCCTGAGCGGCGACTACGAGCCGCTCAGCCGCCCGCTCTTCATGTACAGCAGCGACCAGATTCTCGGCGAGAATCCCCAGGCCGCGGCGTTCATCAACTTCATCCTCGAGAATCCCGACATCGTCGCCGATTCCGGCTACATCACCATGCCCGACGACCTGATCGCCGAGCAGTTGGCCAAGATCGAACCCTACCTCCCGTAGGGCAGCATCTCCTCAGCAAGGCTCCCCACCACCAGCGTGGGGAGCCTTCGCCGTTAACCAACAGTTAAACCAACGGGCATACGGTGACGCTCGCGGCGATTCGTCGTACAACGGGACGCACAAGTGTTTCGCCGTTGCACGAATCCCCACAGAACCCACCGCCTGAACCTGCTTGGGGCGGTTGTAATCGTAGCCGGGCTGCTGGCGGCAGCCTGCGGAGGCGGCAACTCGGTGGAACTCAATATCGACGGTTCTTCGACCGTGTACCCCATCGCTGAATTCGCCGTAATCGATTTCGCGGCCGCCGAACCGAACGTCGCACCCACGGTTGGCTTTGTCGGTACCGGCGGCGGCGGGGAACGCTTCTGCCGCGGTGAAATCGAACTCTGGACCGCCTCGCGTCCGGCCCGCGACGGCGACCTGGATGCCGGCTGTTCAGAAGCTGGCGTTTCGTCCCTGGGCGACCTCCGCGAGTTCCAGGTCGGCATCGATGCCCTCAGCGTCGTCGTGAACCCGGAGAACGATTGGGCCCAGTGCATCACCACCGAGCAGCTGAACCTCGCGTTCCGGGACGGCGGCGCCAGGCGCTGGTCCGATATCGACCCCGCATGGCCCGATAAGGACATCGTCTTCTATTACCCGGGAACTGACTCCGGGACGTATGACTACTTCGTCGAGGCCGTCATCGACGAGTTTGACGGCACCCGCCACCGCACGGATGGCACCGCCAGCGAAGACGATAACGTGCTCGCCCTCGGGGTCGAACAGGACCTGTACGGCATCGGGTACTTCGGCTACGCCTACTACCAGGAGGCTGAGGGCCTCGTCCGTGCGGTCAGCATCGATGGCGGCGATGGCTGCGTGGCGCCAACCTTCGAGTCGGCGCTCTCCGGCGAATACCATCCGCTGAGCCGACCGCTCTACATGTACACCAGCTCGTCGATCCTGCAGCAGCAGCCGCAAACGGTCCGCTTCCTGGAATTCCTGCTCAACAACATGGAAATCGTCGCCGCTGCGGGCTACATCACCTTGCCGGAAGACATCGTGGCCGAGCAGCTGCTCGAACTTGCCGCATTCGACGGCGGGGGCCCATAGGAACATCGAATCCGGGCCGTTGGTCCTCGCTGGCCACCCCCGGAACTGAACTACCATGCCCGAAGGACGGGCCTCCAGAAGGGGAGAACCATGGCTCTTGCCACCCAGCGCGCCGATGACCTGGAGCGAAAGCTCCAGAAGCGGCTCGTGAAGCATCCGGGCGAGCTCGTGATCTTCGCCTTCCTCACCATTTGTGCCAGCATCACCCTTCTCACCACGGCGGTCATCGGTCTCACCCTCATCGTTGAAGCCGAGCCGTTCTTCGAACACGTCTCCCTCAGGGAGTTCCTCTTCACGACGAACTGGCAGGCGCTCCAGGCTCCCGAGGCATTCGGAATCTGGGAACTGGTGGCCGGCACCGGCAACGTCGTCCTGTGGTCCATGGTGTTCGCGCTCCCCGTCGGCCTGATGGCCGCCATCTACCTCAGCGAATACGCTCGGCCACGCGCGCGGCGCATCCTCAAGCCACTCCTCGAAGTGCTTGCCGGCGTCCCCACGGTCGTCTACGCCTTCTTCGCCCTCACCTTCATCACCCAGGATGTGCTCCGCCCCCTGCTCGGCGCCGACAACGTTTCGTTCCAGAACTCGCTCGGCGCGAGCATCGTGATGGCCGTGATGATCATCCCGACCATCGCCTCGGTTTCCGAAGACGCGATGTCCAACGTGCCCCGCGAGCTTCGCGAAGGGGCCTACGGACTCGGCTCGACCAGGCTGGAGGTAGCCTTCCGGGTGGTGTTCCCGGCCGCCCTCCCCGGCATCATCGCCTCGGTCATCCTCGCCATCTCGCGCGTCATCGGCGAAACGATGATCGTGGCCGTTGCCGCCGGTTCCACGCCAAACCTCACGCTCTTCCCACTCGAAAGCATCCAGACGATGACCGGGTTCATGCTCCAGGTCGCCACCGGCGATGTGGCTCGGGGTACCACGCAGTATGAGTCGCTCTTCGCCGTCGGGCTCTCGCTGTTCGTGCTGACGTTCATCCTGAACTTCGTCGCCCAGCTCATCGTCCAGAAGTACACGGAGAAGTACGACTGATGACTTCCCTCCAAACCTCAGCCGAGAAGCCGATCAGTCTGAAAGCCGAAGGCGGCGTCGCCCGCCGCCAGGCCTTCTCCCGGATGTCGACGTACATCCTCGCGGCGGCGACTATGCTCGGCCTCCTCGTCCTCGCCTTCCTCGCCTACGACATCATCAAGCTTGGCGGTGGGCGCCTCTCGCTCGATTTCCTCACCAGCTACCTTCAGCGCCGCGCCGACGATTCCGGCATCCGCGCTCCTCTCCTCGGAACCATCTGGATTGTTGGCTTCGTCGTCGTCATGTCGGTGCCGGTGGGTGTCGCTACCGCCATCTGGATGGAGGAGTTCGCGCCGAAGAACCGCCTGCTCTGGCTCGTGCGAGTCAACATTGGCAACCTGGCGGGCGTACCCGGCATCGTCTACGGCATCCTCGGCCTCGCCATTTTCGTCCGGGGGCCGTTTGGTTTCGGCCAGACCATCATCGCGGCGTCCCTCACTCTCTCGCTCATGATCCTGCCGATGATCGTCATCGCCTCAAGCGAGGCGCTGCGGCAGGTGCCCCCGTCGATCCGCGACGGCTCCCTCGCGCTCGGCGCTACCCGCTGGCAAACGGTCTGGAACCACACGCTCCCCGGCGCTATCCCCGGGATCATGACGGGCACCATCCTCGCCGTCTCCAGGGCCGCAGGCGAAGCCGCCGTCCTCATCCTCGTCGGCGCCGCCGGCATCATCCTCCGCGACCCGAGTGGGATTAACGACCGGTTCACGATTCTCCCGGTACAGATTTATAGCTGGACCGTGCGCCCGGGTGACCAATTCAAGCCCGAAGCAGCGGCCGCAATCATCGTCCTGATGGTTATCGTCCTCACTCTGAACGCGATCGCCATCGTCATTCGCAACAAGTTCCGGCGCGACTAGACCGGGAGGCATCACAATGGTTAACGTCCAGCAAGCACTCGAGCAGAAGCGCATGACCGAAGTACGGCAAGAAACCCCCCGGCAGCCCACCCAGGGCGCCGTCGCCGAACCAGCCAGCCCCACCGCTGTTGGTATCGATGACCTCAGCCTCTGGTATGGCCACAAGCGCGCCCTCACCAATGTGAGCCTCAGCTTCGGCGAGAGGAAGGTTTCCGCGCTCATTGGCCCGTCCGGCTGCGGTAAGAGCACGCTCCTCCGATCCATCAACCGCATGAACGACCTCATCGCCGGTGTCCGCATCGAAGGTCGGGTCAACTATCACGGCATCAACATCTACGACCGCAGCGTCGACCCCGTGGAAGTCCGCCGCCGCATCGGCATGGTGTTCCAGAAGCCAAACCCCTTCCCGAAGACCATCTACGAAAACGTCGCCTTCGGCGCCAAGGTCAACGGCTTCAAGGGCAACATGGATGAACTCGTGGAATCCTGCCTTCGGCGCGCCGCCCTCTGGGACGAAGTGAAGGACGAATACAAGAAGAAGAGCGGCCTGGCACTCTCCGGTGGACAGCAGCAGCGGCTCTGCATCGCGCGCGCCCTGGCGAACCAGCCAGACGTCATCCTCATGGATGAGCCATGCTCGGCCCTGGACCCCATTGCCACGCTCAAAATCGAAGACCTGATGCGTGAACTGGTGAAGGACTACACGATCATCATCGTCACGCACAACATGCAGCAGGCCGCCCGGGTGAGTGATTACACAGCCTTCATGTTGACCGATGAACACATCACCGGGCAGTTGATAGAATACGGGCCCACCGAGGAGCTCTTCACGACGCCGAAGGATAAGCGAACTGAAGACTACATCAGCGGGCGCTTCGGCTAGGCATTCTGAAAGGCGGCCCATCGTGACTCGCGATCTCTTCAACGCGGAGCTTCGTCAGATCCAGGACGACGTGCTCGCTCTCGGCTCCATGGCCGAGAAGGCGATCATGGACGCCATGGAGGCCCTCCGCGATGGAGACGCCGAATGGTCCCGCAAGCTCATCGGCGATGACAGCAAGATCAACTCGAAGCGCTTCGCTATCGAAGACCGCGCCAGTTTCGTGATCGCATCCCAGCAGCCGATGGCCACGGACCTCCGTGCGCTGGCCAGCGTGCTGTACATCATCACGGACCTGGAACGCATCGCCGACCACGCCGAAGGCATCGCCCGCATCAACCTCCTGATGGGCGAGGAGCCGCTGCCGCGCAAGTTGAGCTATGTGCCGGCGATGGCCGACCGTGCTGTGGCCATGCTGCGAGACAGCCTGAAGGCCTACATCGACCACGACGTTGATGCGGCGCGCCAGATCTGCGACGCCGACGACGAGGTCGACCGGCTCCAGGACAGCGTCTACGACGAGTGCATCAAGAACATGATCGCTGACCCGTCGTCGATCCAGCGGAACACGTACCTCATCTGGACGGCGCACAACCTTGAGCGCATCGCCGACCGCTGCACGAACATTTGCGAGCGCGTGGTGTACACGGCCACCGGCCACATGGATGAGCTGAACGTCTCGAAGTACTAGGTCCGGTTGGCCGCATCGCGGTCCCGCCTGGATGTCTAACCTCGCCCTATGGATGACGCCGCCGCCCAACTGCAGAAGCTCGTGAACATCGGGCCCGTCCTCGCCGGGGAGTTGGCGGTCGCGGGCTTCACATCGCTCAAAGAGCTGGCCGACGCCGGACACATCGAGGTCGTGCGCCGCCTGCGCGCCGTGAATCCTGAGCGAGACTGCATGAACTCTGCCCTCGCCATCGCTGGCGCGATCCGTGGCGTTCGGTGGATGCAGATCCACAGGGACGAGCGCGCCCGGATCACGGCCGAAGTGCGAGCCGCGTTCCCCGGGAACTAGTGCCCGTAAGCTCCGCTCTGCTACGATCATCTCTCGCCGTGGCGGGCGTAGCGTAGTGGTTAACGCGTCTGATTGTGGCTCAGAAGATCGAGGGTTCAAATCCCTCCGCTCGCCCCAAACCCTCTTTCATCAATCGCTTCGATCCCACCGGGTGTAGGTTCTGTGCGGACCGAAACAGAAGGGCCGCTGCCTCTCCCAAAGGCAACGGCCCAATCCGTGACTCGCCGCGGCAGTGCGGTCAGGGCACGCCGTCGGTGCTCAGCTGTGGCAGGTACCGGTAATACTTGTCCTGCCCGCCCCCAAAGAACCCGCTCTCCACGACGAACTCCGCGCCGGTTGAACGCCCAGTGATCGGCTGGCCGATCGCCGCCCGGAGTTCGTACGAACCGCCGGTCGTGGTCTTGCCGCCGCTCAACGTCCGCCACCAGAGCTCGTACGAACCGCTCGCTGACTGCCCCATCACCGCGACGAGCCCGGCAAGACCGGCAAACGTCGCAGCTCCCAGGGCGATGCTTCGGCGGACGCGCTGGCTGTTCACCGGAGGATCACCAGCACGTTGAAGGCCGCCCCTTCCGGAATGTCGACCTCGTCTTCGTTGAAGATGTTCCAGCGCTCGGTACCTTCGTTGTACCAAACCCCGACCGGGTGCGGGTTGTACACGTCCGTGAGGTACTGCTGCGTCACGATGAGGATGGCATCTTCGTTGCCGTTAATCAGCGGATTGTTGATCTCGGTGCACTGGTCGTCGCAGCCGCCCAGTCCCAGGTTGCTGGCCGAAGCAACGTGGATGAACGCGGTCGGGTTCGTGCCCGAAACCTTGATCGGTCCATCTACCTCCAGCGCCACCCCGGCCGCGGTCGAAGAAACCGCTTTGGCGCCGGTTGGCCCGCTGAAGTAGCCCCCAATTCCCGTCGTACCTGTGGCGAAGCCCTGCACGCCCACGCCGCTCGCATTCGTGGATTCACCCTGGACACCAGCTCCGCCGCCGGCGTTGGTGCCCAGGACGGCGGGATACGCCGCGGCGTCGGTCGAAGTCCGGTTCCCGGCGATGGCAATACCTGTGCCGCTCTGGGTCACCGTGAATAACCCTGTCGTGCTGGCCGGCGCCCCTTCCGAGGTCCCGCTCGCCGTGAGTGGCACCGCGAACCCCCCGGCCGCCTTGGCGTACAGCGCGTATGGCGCCGGACTCACCGCCTGCCGCGGCGAAAGCACCGTATGCGAACCCGTGCTGGCGCCGGACCGAACCGCGATCTCCATCCATCGGGCGTCGCCGGTGAACGCCGTCGTCCCAAAGTCCAGGTCCACGGTGAAGAGCCCGTTCGCCACGTTCACATCTTCGCGGTTGAGCGTGCTGCCGACCTGTGCACCGCCACTCTCCGCGTCGTAGAGGATGAACCGAAGGTCGTACGTCCCGTTTGCGGGGCTGCCGCCATCGGTCAGTCGGCCCTGATAGGTGAAGGCGTTCCCCAGGACAACGGCCTGGACGGTCCCCTCGACATCGTCGTCGTCGCCCATGGCGGTTGCGACCGGCACGAGCGCCAACACGCCAAGCGCAGCGCAGAGGCCCCAGAGAATCCGTTTGCGTTGCATCAAGCACCTCCTTCGCGCAGCGGCCGGTGAGAGTATAGCGTAAGTGATCAAGCACTTACGCGTTTAATGCAAATTCACTGTTAACAGAAGTCAATTGACCCACGTCAACTCCGCGCGTACGTTCGGATTCGTGCACACCCCCGAGTGCTCGCCTCATCCCCTACGAAGGCTCACGCAGTGCCAGACGATGTTGCTGCCCGTGAACTCCTCGACGACGCTCGCGCGCTCGCTGCGGATGGCGAGTGGCAGAAGCTCGTCGCCCTCGTAACTGCGCTTCACCCGGCCGACCTCGCCGAACTCGTCCTCAATCTTCCCGAACGCGAACGTTCCCAGTTCCTCGATCACCTGCCGACGGACATCGTTGGGCAACTCTTCGAGTTCGCCGAGGACGACGAACTCCGCCAGCTCATCCGCGGTGTTGGCGTCGAAGACCTGCCAGCGGTCCTCGAAGACGTTGATGACGACGTGGTCGCGGACGTGATCCAGCAACTGGAGCCCGCTGAACAGATTGAAACGCTGGCACAACTCGACCGCGGCGAAGAGGTCGCCGAGCTTCTCCAGTACGGGGACGAATCGGCCGGCGGCATCATGTCCCGCGGCTACATCGCCCTCCACGATGGCATCACAGTCCAGCAAGCCATCGACTACCTGCGCGTTCTTCGGCCGCCATCCGACCGTGCCTACTATCTCTACGTCGTCGATTCAGAAGGTCGGCTCGTGGGTACCGTCTCGCTGCGCGACCTCATCATCTCCGCGCCACGGACCATCCTCTCGGAGATAACCCACCGCGACATCCACGCCGTCCTGACCGGGACCGACCAGGAAGAAGCCGCGCGCACGCTCCAGAAGTACAACCTGCTCGCCGTGCCCGTCGTCAGCGAGGATGGCCAGCTCGAAGGCGTGATGACCGCCGACGACCTCATCGACGTTCTCCAGGAGGAGGCGACCGAGGACATGTACCGCATGGTTGGCCTCGATGAGCACGAGCGTATCTTCAGCCCCGTGAGCACGAGCGTTGCCCGGCGGCTGCCGTGGATGATGGTCAACCTCCTGACCGCCTTCATCGCCGCGGCTACAGTCGGCTTGTTCGATGGCACCATCGAAAAGGCGGCAGTCCTCGCCCTCTTCATGCCGGTCGTCGCCGGCATGGGCGGCAACGCAGGCACGCAAACGGCGACCATCGCCGTGCGGAGCATCGCACTCGGCGACCTTGCCGTTCGGGATGTCCTGCGTGCCTGCCGGAAGGAGATCCTCGTCGCCGCGGCGAACGGCCTCGCTATCGGCGTGGTCGCGGGTCTTGGCGCCTACGCCTGGAAGCAGAACGAGGTGCTCAGCCTCGTCATCGCCGGCGCCCTCTTCCTCAACATTTGCGTTGCAACTCTGGGGGGCGTGCTCATCCCGCTCGGGCTCAAGGCGATGAAGGTGGACCCCGCCCTTGCGGCGAACATCTTCGTCACGACCATTACCGACGTGATGGGCTTCGCCATCTTCCTGGGCCTGGCGGCCGTCGTGATCAGCGAGATCCAGTAGCCTTTTCCCGGGCCGCGCCAAACACGGCGAGGGCGCGCTCCCGTGCTTCCGCGTGGTCCACAATCGGCGCCGGGTAGTCCCTACCGATAACGCAGCGGGCCTCCTCCTGAACGTGTCTGGGCATGGTATGCGGCTGATGGATGTACCTGTCGGGTACATGCCGCAGTTCCAGCACCCACCGCCGAACATAACGGCCATCAGGGTCGAACTTCGCTCCCTGCGAATACGGGTTGAAGATGCGGAAGTACGGCTGCGCATCCGTGCCTGTCGATGCTGCCCACTGCCAGCCGCCATTGTTGTTCGCCAGGTCGCCATCGACCAGGTGCGTCATGAAGTGGCGCTCACCTTCGCGCCAGTCGATAAGCAGGTCCTTCGTGAGGAACGAGGCGGCGATCATTCGCGCACGGTTGTGCATGTATCCGGTCTCGAGCAGTTCGCGCATCGCCGCGTCCACCACCGGAAACCCGGTTCTCCCAGCCTTCCACGCATCGAGCCCATACCGGTCGGTGGACCACGCCACATCGGCGTACTGCCTCTGGAACGGCTCATGAACCACGCGCGGGTGGTGCCAGAGGATGTGGTAGTAGGACTCCCGCCAGGCGACCTCGGCGACGAACTTCGGTGATGTCGCGCATCGCTCGACCACTTCGAGCGGCGAAAGCAGCCCCCAGCGCAGGTCCTGGCTCAACCGGGAGGTCCCGCCATCGCCGAGCATGTCGCGTCGTTCGGCGTATCCGGCGAGGCCACCGTCCACCCATCGTTCCAGCCGCTCGCGTGCTGCCGGTTCACCGCCGGCAAGCAACCCGGCAGCGGCGGAACCGATGGCGATGTCCTCCAGGCTCGGGAGACGCCCGGCATCCAACCTCGCACCCCGGAGCTCGGCCGGGGCATCGATTACCCGTCGACGGGTGAGTTCGCTCCACCGCCGGTAAAAAGGCGTAAATACGCTGTACGGTGTGCCGTCGTCTTTCGCGACATCCTCCGGCTCGTGCACCAGCACGCCGCGCCAAGCGTGAAAGCCGATGCCGAGGGCTTCGAGCTGGGCCGCCACCCGCTTGTCACGCTGGCGCGCGTAGGGACTGTAGTCGCGGCTCACGAACACCTCGGATGCGGCGGCTTCGCGAGCGAACGCGGCGACCTCGACTTCGGGCGTTCCCCAGCGCACATGGAGTTCACCGCCACGTGCGCGGATTTGCTCGCGAAGTGCTCCCAGCGACTCGAGCATGAACGCGACACGGTTCGGCGACGGCCAGCGGCCCCGAATCAGCCGCTCATCTATCACGAAGAGCGGCGCCACAGGCCCGCGCTCCAGCGCTGCCATCAGCGCTGGATGGTCATGCAATCGAAGGTCCCGCCGGAACCAGATGACACTCGTCACGGCTTCATCCTGCCGCACGGAGGGCCGAACGGTGCGTGGGGAAGCATCCATACGGTCTTGAATCGCACCCCGATTCGCTGGCAAGGTGGGCTGATGAAGGTCGTACCCCTCGAAGAAGCCATTTCCCACATCCACGATGGGGCGCGCCTGTACGTCCATGGTGGAGCGGCCACTCCCCACGCGCTTCTGACAGGCCTGGTGAACGCATCCCCCTCGCTGCGGGACGTCGAAATCGTCCACCTGCACACTGAGGGCGCCGCGCCGTACGTCGCGCCGGAGTACGCGGGCCGCTTCCGCCACAACGCCCTCTTCATCGGCCCAAACGTGCGCCAGGCCGTCCAGGAAGGTCGGGCAGACTATACGCCCGTCTTTCTTTCTGAGATCCCGGCGCTCTTCCAGGCGGGTGGCGCGCTTCCCCTTGATGTCGCGCTCATTCACGTCACTCCCCCCGGCCCCGATGGCATCTGCTCGCTCGGGCTCTCGGTGGATTGCGCGCTTGCTGCGGCGCAGAACGCCCGCCTGGTGATAGCTCAGGTCAACCACCGCATGCCACGTACGTTCGGCCCCGGCATCCCGGCCGACATGATCGACCTGGCAGTCCAGGTTGATGTCGATCCACCGACCGTCCATGCCGAAGCTCCCGGCCCGGAGGCGCGGGCAATCGGCCAGCATGTCGCGGCCCTCATACCGGATGGCGCCACCATGCAGATGGGAATCGGCGCCGTCCCCAACGCGGTCCTTGCTGCGCTAGCGAACCACAACGATCTCGGCATCCACACAGAGATGTTCACCGATGGGCTCCTGCCCCTCATGCGTTCCGGCGTGGTCAACGGCTCGCGAAAGTCACTTCACCGGGGGAAGGTCGTCACGGCGTTCTCGCTTGGCTCAGCCGAACTCTACGGTTTCCTCGATTCCAACCCGGACGTTGAATTCCACCCGGTCGATTACACGAACAACCCGTCGGTCATCGCCGCGCACGAGCGCATGGTGGCGATCAACTCCGCCCTCAGCGTCGACCTCACCGGCCAGGTGGTCGCCGATTCGATCGGCCCCCGCTTCTACAGCGGTATTGGCGGACAGGTGGATTTCATACGAGGGGCCGCGCGCTCGGTGGGGGGCCTCCCAATCATCGCTTTGCCTTCGACCGCGAAGGACGGCACGGTCTCCCGAATCTGCCCCGAGCTCGCGGCAGGCTCAGGCGTGGTCACCACCCGAGGCGATGTGCACTGGGTGGTCACGGAATATGGCGCACGGAACCTGCACGGCCGCACCATCCGCGAGCGTTCGCGCATGCTCATCGAAATCGCGCATCCAACGTTCCGCGAAGAATTGGCCGAAGCTGCCGGTCACCTTGGGTACCTGGGCCCGCGCCACGGCTAGGTCTCCTGGGAGTCTATCGGCTCGTCCTCGTCCGGCAACTCATCGAATGCGGGCGCTGAGGATCCCCGCAGTGCCCCGATCAGGTCGGCGGCGTCCTGCGGCGAAATCTTCCCCTGCTCCAGCATCTGGAGCACACGAAGCTCTTCCGATTCGAGCCGCCGCTCGGCCGTTTGCCGCGAACCCCGCTGCGGCCGCGGTTGCCCTGCGGGCTTCACGCCTTCTGAGGAGCTCGGGCCCGAATCGCGCACCTTCACGGAGACTTCGCCAACGCCGCTGTTCAGGCGCAGCCGGACCGGTGCGTCATCGCCCGCGCTGGGATATTCGATGCGCGACTTCCCGATTCCACTCGAAGCCCGCACGTGAACCTGTTGCCCGGCCGGCAGCCGCACTTCAGCCTTCCCCAGCCCCACATCGACCCGGTAGTCGCCTTCCACCAGCTCCGCGATATCGAGCATCACGTCTCCGGTCCCGCTATCCGCGCGGGCGAGCCCGGCGTGCGCCAACACGGCGACCTTGCCTGCTCCAATGTTCACATCGAGCGAACCGCGAGTCTGGATGCACTGGACGGTCCCCGCGCCGACCCCCACCCGGATCTCTCGCGCCGTGAGCCCATTGAGTTCGGTTTCGCCGTACCCGTTGTCGATCTTCAGCTGGTCGAGATCGGCGGGCGCGAGCCGGACGACGGTGTTCGCCCCCTGCCGGCGCCGGAAGAGCCAGCCCTTTGAGAGTTTCACCTCAATCAGCAGCTGGTCTCCGTCACGATGGACTTCCAGGGTTGGCGGCGTCTTATTGCCCATGGAAACCACGGCCGGGCTTTCCTCCGGCATGCAGAGCCGCACGACGAGCCGCCCGGCCGTGCTATTGATGTGCACGTTCCGAACGTTCTCCATCGAGAAGGATTGCTCCGAGCGAACGCCGGAGCCGTCTGCCGGGTCGTCGTCGATGAACGCGTGGATCTTCGCGCCGAACGTTCCCGGTTCGTGTCGCGGGCCTGGTGGCCTGCCGGGTCCGGGGCGGCGCCCCGCCTCCCGAGATGCCCTTCGCGCGTCGTCTCGCATCTTCCGGGCTTCGTCGCGGGCGCGCTTGGCTTCTTCGCGAGCGCGCTTCGCGTCTTCCCGCAGGCGTTCGGCATCCTCCCGCGCCCGCCGCGCTTCTTCGAGCGCGCGTTCAACCTCTTCTCGTGAGCTAGCCATCGCGAGTACTCAATGCGCGGAGTTGTTCGGCTGCCTCAGCCGCCGTCAGGCGGCCCGCTGAAAGTTCGTCCAGGATCCGCTGCCGCCGTTCGGCATCCCTGGGGTCCTCGCCGGCTTCGAAACCAAGTGCCACGAGCACTTCATTGAGCCGCGCCACCACGGTCGGGTACGAGATGCCGAGGTCTTCCTCCACGTCCTTAATCTTGCCCCTGGCTCGAAGGAACGTTTCTACAAACGCCAGCTGCTCCCGGTTCAGACGCGCGAGCGGGCCGGCATCGAAGTGCCCGTCGACACCCACGCCACATTCCGGGCACTCCAGCCTGCGGACCGCCATTGGGCTGTCGCAGCTGGGGCAAGCTCCTACGAACCGGGCCATCGTCGATGCTCCTTAGCGCGCCGTGGGGACGCGAGGCACGAAGTGTTCGGGCACATCGGTGGTTGTACCCCGCGCCCAGTTCTCCAGGCGCGTCGAAGTGCGGCGGATGCCACTCGCCGCCGCGGCGATCATAGCGGTCGGCAGCGAGCCAGTCCCAACCCTGTACGGCCGCGCCGAGGCCAGCCGCCCCGCGATCCATTGGTCGCGGTACTCAGTCGTGAAGTGCGTATAGAGGTCCATTGCCATTCCTTTCCCGGGCCCGCCAGGGCCATTCGCAAGTTCACTGTCGTCAATATCGGCCATGGTCTGAAGAAAGTCAATATGTAACTTGAAAAAATTAAGATCAATGTTGAACACGGCGCCAAGCACGCCGCGCAACGCCACGCAAACGGACACGGAGGTCTACGGAATTCACCTGCCAGGAGGTCCAGACCTAGGTAAGCGCCGAGAGCACCTGCTCCGGGGCGCCTTCGCGGCTCACCACCACCGACCGCACCCCGCGGTCCGCGCCGAGGATGCCCAGGTGCGCCCCCAACGCCCGCTGCCCTTCGCCGAACATCGAACCCGCGATGTCGCGGTGCCCCGCCGTCTCGGTCACCAATACGATGGTGCCGCCGCCAGCTCGATCCAACACGCGCCAAAACGCCTGCGCCGCAAAGAGCGGACCTGTGAGGTGCGCGGTGGCCAACGGCTCCCACTCGTCCCGGGAGAGTTCGTCGAACCCGATGGCAGCGGGCAACCCGGGGGCGATCACGAGCGCATCGCATCGCCCGAGCGTGTCGACAACTTCCGCCGCGAACGAGGCCGATTCCGCCGGGTCGGCCGCATCCATCACGCGGTTGAACTGGTCACGCCCTATCGCCCAGACCTCATTCGCAATGGATGCAGTTGAAAACTCTTCCTTCTGGGCGCGCGTGACGGTCCCGAACGCGAGGTTCGCTCCTGCCTCCGCGAGTGCCACGGCGATCGCGCGATCCTCTTCGCTGCCCCGGCACACGATGGCGATCACGCGTCCGGCCAGGCGGTCGGTCATTCGAACACCACCAGCACCATCGGCAGCACCATCGCCACGATGATGAGCAGCGCGATTCCCAGCCCGATGGCGTTCCAGTCGCGGCTCTTGCGGCGGCCGCCGTAGTGTTCCGCCTCCCATGTGCCGTCCATCAGGTCGGCGTCGCGTTCGTCCGGCCCCAGGTCGGGCTCATCGTCCTCGTAGTCAAGACTGATGACATCCTCGTCCTCGTCGAACTCGTCATCGCCGTCGTCGAACTGCTCGCGGGTGCCCATATCCCGATGTTAATGCACGACCTTCACGCGGTCGCCATCGTCATCACGGTCGAACAGGTCCCATTCGAGCCCGCGCGGGAAGTTGAAGCCGCCAAAGCCGATGCTCGAGGCCGTGAGGATGAACGCGATCACGCTCAGCCATGCCCATCCGGCGCCAAAGATCAGGACGATTCCGGCTGCAGTCCCCCACCACACCATGGCGGCAACGCCCCGGCCGAGTTCGCGGTTGCTGTTCGCCAGCGCGCCCGCCGTCAGAAACGCAAAGACGCACATCCAGGCCGCGTCCGAACCTTCGAACGCCACGGCGAGGCCGGTGGCCAACCAGGCTGCCGCCACGCCGGCCCCAAGGATCCACGCGTCTCGCCGCATCGTGCTGTACACCACCGCGCCGGTTGTCAGGAATCCGAAGATGCTCGGCCAGGCCGATCCATCCTCCACAGCCGCCGCGAGCGCGACGCCGGCCCACGTCCCACTGATCGCGATGAGCCGGGAGAGGCCCAGCCGCCGCCACGCCGATGCGCCGACAGCGCCCGTCGCCAGCAGCGCGAAGATCAGGATCCACCAGTGATCGTCGTTCATCGCCACCGCAAGGATGCTGGTGACCCAGATCGCCACGATCGAAAGGAGCGATGTGGCTTTAATCGTCATACAAGGCGTCCATTCTCGTCCCGGATTTCTGGCCCCTCGACGCGTGCCCGGCCATCGCCGAACTTCGCGTCCCTCCAGTGTAGCGCGGCCTTCAGCCCCTGTTCGCCCGCAATACGTCCGAATTCGCGGACACTCGGCGCGAGGTGAGCGCGAGCGTCGTTTTCCGCGCCGAACCGCTGCATGGTCCGGGCGCCCATCAACTCGAGCGCGACATTCACAATGCGCTTATTCGCGCTCAGCAGCTCTGAGTCGATCATCACCATCCGGTCGACCAGCGACTCGACTTCCTGTTCGAGCAGGTTCGCCGGTACCGACTTCAGCACGAGCCCGATCCTGGCGGCTTCCGCACCTGTGACCGTGTCCCCCGTAAGGAAGAGGCGCTTGGCCCACTTGGGGACCACAGTGGTATACCCACATCTGGTTCGGCAACGAGCCCATCGCCCGTGCCGGCGGGAACCCGATGGTCGCGTCGTCGGCCGCGATGATGATGTCGCACAGCAACGCGATATCCGTCCCGCCCGCGAGGCAATACCCGTGGACCTGCGCGATGACAGGCTTATGCATGTCGAAGATCGCCATGCGTAGCCGCTGTGCGCGCTCAAGTTGCCACGCATCGTCGTCGAACGTTCGGCCCCCGCGGTAGACCGCGGTGTAATGGTCGCCCTCCGGCGCCGGGCGGCGGTTGGCCAGCGGCGTCAGGTCGTACCCGGCGCTGAACGCCCGGCCGTTGCCACGCAGGATCACGGCCCGGACATTGGTGTCGTTGTCCGCTTCCCAGAGCGCTTCGTTGAGTTCCTGCTGCAGTTCGAGCGAAAGCGCGTTTAGCTTCTCCGGCCGGTTCAGCGTAATTCGCGCCCGGCCGTTTTCAACTTCGTAGATGATGGTGCGCAGGTCGTTCATGGAGCCCTCCGGGAAGTGTGCGCCGAAGTCTAGCCCCGCCTCAGGCGCCCCACAAACGGCCGCCTCGACATCCTCCCGCCACCGTGCGCAGAATCACCCACCCAACGGCCGGAGGTGCGCCATGCCCGGAAAAATGACCACAGAAGAAGTCCACGCCTTCCTCGATAGCCGCCCGGGTTGGATTGCGCTGACCACGCTCAGCGCGAGCGGCCATCCCCACACCATCCCGATCGGGTACTTCCGCCAGGGCGACCGTGTGTACATGGGTTGCCGTGCCGGTACACAGAAGCTGAAGAACATCGAGCGCAATCCGAAGGTCTCGCTCATGCTCGAAAGCGGATCGACCATGCAGGACATCAAGGGTGTCTGCATCCAGGGCGACGCCCGCGTCATCAGCGAGCCCGGCGAGATGCTCCCGCTGCTCCGGTCATCCATGGCGGCCCGCGGAGTGCCCGAGGAGCAACTTCCCACAGAGGCCCGGCCTGGCGCGGCCTACATCGAAGTCACGCCCTCGAAGGTCATCTCCTGGGACTACGCGAAGCCCGATTGACCCGGTGCTCCGGTTACCGCCGGTGCCCGTGCAGGAGCGAGAGGAACTCCGCCCGCGTCAGCTCCGAATTCCGGAAGTCCCCGCGCATCGCGCTCGTCATCATCCGGCTGCCGGGCTTCTTCACGCCCCGCATGGTCATGCACAGGTGCTCGGCTTCGATCACCACGCCAACGCCGTCGGGCTGGAGCACCTCCATGATCGCTTCCGCGATCTGGCTCGTGAGTTGTTCCTGGATCTGGGGCCGCCGCGCATACCCTTCGACCACGCGCGCCAGCTTGCTGATGCCCACCACGCGCCCATCCGGGATGTAGCCGACGTGCGCCTCGCCGTGGAACGGCAGAAAGTGGTGCTCGCACATGCTGTAGAAGGGGATGTCCCGCAGGATCACCATCTCGTCGTGAGCGACCTCGAACCCGACCCGCAGGTGCTCCCGCGGGTCCATGAACAGGCCTTCGAAGATCTCCGCATACATGTCGGCGATGCGCCGCGGCGTATCGGCCAACCCCTCCCGGTCGGGGTCCTCGCCAATGGCGTTCAGCATGTCGATAACCGCGGTCTTCACGCGGGCGTGGTCGGGTCCGTTTGCAGCAGTCAAACCGTGCTCCGAAATGGGTGTGCCTGAAAGCGTAGCAGGATGCAACGGACGACCGCACACCGACGCAGGCTGGCGACGGCCGGCAGGAGTAACCATCCTTACACCCCGCCGCTACGGTCGTTCACCCTGTTGTTGCCGTGCATCGAGCCGAGCGGGTCGACATCTAACTTACCGGACGGTAATGGAAGCCCGCCGGGAGAAGGCGACGCACGACCCGGACTCAATCGCCGTGGGACGAACGCGCGAGGAGATCCAATGTCTGCCTATATCACGCTGCGCAACGTGCGCGACCTGCTGAACGATCCGCACCGCTGGACCCGCGGCTCCGTCGCCAGGGCCGCCGACGATGCCGAAACGCACCCGCGATCGCGGAATGCCGTGTCATGGTGTCTTGTTGGGGCCGCCGAACACTGCGCGCCCGACCGTACGTCCTACTGGGCTGCCCGCTCCGCGCTCCTTGATGAGGTCGCTCGTCAGCATCCCGGGGCCGGCATTCCGCGCTTCAACGACACGGCAACGCACGCTGAGGTGCTCGCCCTCCTCGATGCCGCGATCCAGCGAGCCGCGATTTCGTCCACCTAGGGCCGGATGGCCGTCTGAATGGGACCGTTCCGTCCTCACCGCCAGCACCAGCCCGCCGTAGCCTTGCTACAGGAGGGGCCACCAGGTTCTGTGGTACTGGTGTTCCCACCAACGCGGCGGGGGGCAGGTGAGACGCCCCGGTCCCCCATTCCGGGGTCGTGCCTCCCGCCGCACCCTC
>CALFYR010000223.1 GCA_937954195.1 uncultured Dehalococcoidia bacterium | reverse complement strand
CTTGTATGCGGAGACATCCTCGTTAACGTCGCTGTAGCCGTATCCGCCGCCGCCGCCACGGCCCGCTCCGGAGATCCCCGACTTGGCATCGACGATGATTTGGTCACCGACGAGCCCGGCGGCTACCGCCGGCGCCAGCGCGAGAATCGACGCGGCCGGATAACAGCCAGGGTTTGCCACGACGTTCGCCGCCCTCAGTTCCTCCCGGTTCAGCTCTGGGAGACCGTAGACTGCCTGCTCCAGGAGGTCGGGCGCCGGGTGTGGCTGCCCGCCGCTCATCCACTGTTCGAACGCTCCCGGCTCCTTCAGCCGAAAGTCTGCAGCGATGTCGATGACCTTGACTCCGGCCCTCGCGAACGGCGCGCACGCCTCTGCGCTCGCCGCGGTGGGCAGCGATGAGAACACGACGTCGACGTCTTCGGTTATCTCGTCGCTGATTCGGAGGTCGCCGTAGATATCGAGGCTCGGAAAAGCGTCACCCAAACGCTGGCCAGCCAGCGAACGGCCCGTGGCCGCCACGATACGGGCGCCCGGGTGGTTCCAGAGCAGGCGCGCGGCTTCCATGCCGGCAAATCCGGTGACGTTGATGATTCCAATGCGGTAACTCACCGATGAATTGTGCATCCAACCCGGCTCCGGTCGCCACTCAATGTGAACGCCATCACAGATGACCGGGTTCCAACCAGCGCCGCCCGCCGTAGAGTACGCGCGTGCACGAACTTGAACTCACGTTTCTCGGGACCGGAAACGCATTCGCGCCAGGCGGACTCTGCTGGAACGGCTTCCTCGCCAACCGCGCGTACCTGTTCGAAGCCCCTCCCCAGGCGTTGCAGTCACTCAACAAGCTCGGCATCGATGCGAACGACCTCGACGCGGTCGTTCTCAGCCACCACCACGGAGATCACTTCCTCGGGTTGCCGTTTCTGCTTCTCCATTGGAAGTACTTCGGCCGCACCCGGCCAGTCACGATCGTGGGTCCGCCGGGCACAAGGGATCTCGCTCGTACCATTTCTGAGAGTGTCTATCCAGGAATTCACGACATCCGCTTCGATGTTGTGTGGCAAGAAGTTCACCCGGGTGAGCGGGTCACCGTTGGGTCCCTGGAACTCGAATCGCTGGGAGTGCAGCACGATGAACGGCTTTCGGCGACGCTGGGGTTCAACGCGACCCTTGATGGCCGGAGATTCTCGTACACGGGAGATTCGGCGATGTGCGACGCGGTGATGGACATGGCCCGCCACGCCGAAGTCCTGGTGAGCGAGTGCGCCTCCCGCGCCGAACGGCTGCCGATTCACATGAACCTTGTGGATGACATGCCGGCCCTCCGGCAGCGAATGAACCCCGACGCTCACCTCCTGCTCACGCATATCGACCAGGACATCGCCGCCGAGGGGCTTCAGCGAACCATTGTTGCGAAGGACCTGGAGACCTACCGCTTCTAGCCCGGCTGCGTAGAATTGGGCCGCGAAGGAGTTCGCCCGACATGGCACATCCACTTCGCGGCGTCGCCGCGATTACGGGCCTCGGCATGACGCCGATGGGCCGCATTTACAAGTCCACCTCCGAGCTTGCGGCAGACGCCGTGAAAGCCGCCCTCACCGATTCAGGTCTCCGAAAAGATCAGATCGATGGCCTGCTCATCAACCCCGGAATTACTGGATCAACGGGCGGCGGTATTTCGCTCGGCCTCCAGAACTACCTCGGGATGCAGAACCTTCGCCTGCTGAATCACATGAACGCCGCCGGTTCTACAGCGGCCCAAATGGTCCAGTACGCGGCGATGGCCATCCAGGCGGGAATGGTGAACCACGTTGTGTGCGTGTTCGCCGATGCTCCACTCAAGGATGGAAGCTCCGCCGGCGCCGCCTACGGGGGAGCGGCGCGGAATCCTCAGCGTCCCAAAGGCATGGCCGGTCTCTACGCGGCGGCGGGGTACTTCGGCGCGAACACCCCCTACGCGCTTGCAGCACGACGGCACATGGATGTCTACGGCACCACGCAGGATCAGCTTGGGGTGATCGCCGTTGGTCAACGGCAGTGGGCCACGATGAGCCCCCTCGCACAGATGCGCACGCCCATAACCATCGAGGACTACCACAACAGCCGCTGGATTATCGAACCGCTTCACCTGCTGGACTGCTGCCTGGTTTCGAACGGCGCAGTCGCCGTAATCGTGAGCTCAGCCGAGGCCGCGAAGGAGATGCCCCAGCCGCCGGTATACATCCACGGCATGGGCCAGGGCCATCCCGGAGATCGCGGACGAGCGGGTTCGGACTGGGAAACCCAGACAGGAGCTCAGCTGGCCGCCCGAACCGCCTATGCCATGGCTGGGGTCGGCCCCGGCGACATCGATTGTTGCCAGATCTATGACTGCTACACCTACACCGTGCTGGTGACGCTGGAGGACTACGGCTTCTGCAAGAAAGGAGAGGGCGGACCGTTCGTCGAGGACGGAAAGCTCGGTCCAGGTGGTGCGCTGCCCACGAACACCGGCGGCGGCGAACTTTCGGGCTATTACATGTGGGGAATGACGCCTTTGAGCGAAGGAATTATCCAGACGCGCGGCCAGGGCGGCGAGCGCCAGGTCCCCAAGAACGACCTCGTGCTCGTCACCGGCAACGGCGGAAGCCTCAGCTATCACGCCGCGCTCATCCTGAGCCCGCATCAGAACTGAGGTACACCATGACCGACGAGAGACCTCCCCGTCCGATACCCGAAGCCGATGATGCTTCGAGGCCGTTCTTCGAGGGCGGCCTTGAAGGAAAATTGATGTTGATGAAGTGCAGTGAATGCGGCGCATGGCGGCTCCCGGCCAGGTCCCACTGCGACAATTGCCTCTCCGATGCCTTCACCTGGGAGCAGGCGAGTGGCCGCGGCACCGTGCGAACCTTCGGGGTAATGCACCAGCGGTATCATCCCGGCTTCGAAACTCCGTACGATGTGACCATCGTGGAACTCGAAGAAGGACCACGCCTGCCGACGAACCTGGTCGGTATCACACCCGGAGCGATCCGGACGGGCATGCCCGTGCGGGTCGATTTCGAGAACCATGACGATGTCGCGTTGCCTAGATTCAGGCCAGAAGGCACCCAGTCGAATCTGTAGTCGACATTCGACGTTTTTTATGACCTGTACGAGCGTTAAGAGTTGACCGTTGGTTATGGCTGCGGAGGGGTACCAGAATGCAAACGCCGGCCGGGTTCGCTCTCACACTCTGGGCCACTGATGTCTTCGCGCTCGCTGATTTCCTGGAGGCTGCGGCGGGCCTGGCCGTCAAAGAACGTCACCCGGGCTTTGCCGTGCTCGGAGGCGACGGGTTCGAAATCCAGGTGCATGCCGACGAGAGTTATCGTGGCCATCCCTGGTATGAGGCGCTCGCCCGGGAGGGAGTTGCCCGCGGCATTGGCGCCGAGATCCGTCTCCGCGTGAACGACGTACTCACTTCGTACCGTCTCGCGCTCGCTCGGGGAGCCCAGGGGATCGCGCAGCCATTTGAGTTCGAGGGCACGCTTGAATGCCAGGTCATGGCGCCGGACGGTTATGTACTCGCCCTATGGCAGGTATGGGAGTCTTCTACGACAGTCTGAATTTAGTTTAGATGTAACGAAATATGCCGATTTCTGTGCTACGGTGGTTGTGAAAGAACGCACATTCACCATAAGGAGTCGCCGCATGTACAACCATCCGTCCGCCCTCACCGCGCTCGCACCCACCGGCGATCCTACCCCGGAAGTGCTCTACCGC
>CALFYR010000222.1 GCA_937954195.1 uncultured Dehalococcoidia bacterium | reverse complement strand
ACCGCGTGTTTCGCGGCGTATTCCGGGGGCAGCCTCCGGTCGATGCAACCCGCTTGCAGGCCATAGCGGTACCCGTGCTCGTCGCCGCGGGCACGGAGGACGTGTTCTTCGCGCCGAGTGCGGACCTTGCCCGGCGCATCCCGGGCGCGCGGTTCGTACCGCTCCCGAACGAGGGCCACATCAGCGCGGTGCGAAACCCGCGGTTTATGGACGCCGTCGAGGACTTCCTGGGTGTGGCGGTGGCGGCGAAGTAATCCAATCTGGCGAACGTCCCCCTCGTCCTCTATACTCATCGCGTGGTTACTATAGTAGACGCTGTCGAGGCCCGAATCGCCGCCAACATCAAGCGCCGGCGCGAGGAACTCGGCCTCTCCCTGGGCCAGTTGGCGGCACTGTCCGGCGTCAGCAAAGCGATGATCGCCAAGGTCGAATCGGGTCAATCCTCGCCGACCGCCGGCCTGCTGGGGCGGCTGTGTTCGGGGCTGGGCGTCACGCTCTCCACGCTGATGATTGAAGCCGAGGGCGCCGACGTCAGCTACCACCCCGCATCCAGCCAGCCCACCTGGCGAGACCCCGAAACCGGCCTCGAGCGCACGCTGGTCGCGGGCTCCTCACCCCGGAGCCCGGTCGAAATCGCACGGCTGAAAGTCCCCGCCGGCGCCCGCATCGCCTACGACCTCCCCCCGACCCGCCCGCCACGCCAGCACATCGTGATGCTCGCCGGTGAGCTGGAGTTCACCTTCGGCGAAACCACCACCCACCTCCGGTCCGGCGATGCACTCTTCGCCGTCATCGACCGTCCGACCCGCTTCTTCGTACCCGGGAACGTCCCTGCGGAATACCTCGTGATCCAGGAGCCAGCATGAACACGATCGTGGTCGAAGAACTGGGCCAGGCGTGGCAACCCAGCGACATCGATGGGCTCGCCGCCGTCCTGGCCGACTGCGTCGAAGGCGGCGCGTCGGTCAGTTTCATGCTGCCGTTTCCGCGCACGAAGGCGGTCGCCTTCTGGGAGGGCATGGCCGCGAAAGCCGCCCGCGGCGAGGCGTTCACCCTCTGCGTCCGCGACGCCGAGGGCATTTGCGGCACGGTCACCATGGCCACCGGACTCCCGGAAAACCAGCCGCATCGTGCGGACGTGTCGAAGCTGCTCGTCCACCGCCGCGCGCGTGGCCGCGGCCTCGGCGAAGCGCTCATGCGCGAAATCGAGCGGGTCGCCACACGCGAAGGCAAGTCGCTCCTCGTGCTCGATACCGCCAGCGCAGCCGCCGAGCACATCTACCGCAAGCTCGGCTGGATCGAGTGCGGTGTCATCCCCGACTACGCCCTCAACCCGGATGGGACACCCTGCGACACGGTGGTGTTCTGGAAGCGCACCAATTCATAGGCGCGCGCGTAAGCAAGCGCGGCACTC
>CALFYR010000221.1 GCA_937954195.1 uncultured Dehalococcoidia bacterium | reverse complement strand
CCGCGCATCGAGCTCGGCGTTCGAAACCGATCCGTAGTCCACCAGTCGGTTGGCCGCCTCTTTGGGGCTAAGCGCCGCGAACAGATCGATCTCCGCCGGCGTTCCCCCGAACCCGGCGCGGCGCAGCAGGTGTGCCGCACATCTCCATGGATCCGCGATAAGTTCGGTTCCAGAACTCGCCGTGGAGGTTACGGTGGTGGCCGGCGTGCTTGTCGAAGCCTGGGGCGCCGCCTCACCCGCTGTGGCCGGTTCGCCATCTCGCGAAACGACTGCTGCCACGGCGGCGGCCGCGCCTCCGGCTCCAAGAACCGCAGCGCCGCCGATGAGCGCCCGGCGCGACGCCTTCTTCCGCAGCAGGCTCTGCCGCAGCTCGGGAGGTTGTTCGGTCGCCATCGGCACGTCCTCGCTTTCGAAAGGTTCGTACCCTCGATATGGCGTGGCGTCCGAAAAGGTGACGGGTCCCGGTTAGGCTTCCAGTCCCAGCCCTCGCAGGAATGCCTCGTTGTTCGGTTCGCGGCCCAGGAAGTCGCGCACCAGCTGGTCGCCATCCACCGTGCCGCCGCGTTCGAGGATGGTCTTGCGGTAGTGCATCCCGGTGGCCGGGTCGAGCGGCCCCGCCTCCTCGAACCTCGTGTACATGTCGTCGCCAAACACGTGCGACCACATGTACCCGTAATACCCTGCGTCATACCCGAACAGGTGCCCAAACCCGGATTGGAAGTGCGTTCCCGGCGTGTAGGGGAACCCGGTTATTTCGTGCAGGTCGCGCACGGTCGCAGTGCTATCGCCATCGAACCCGGGAGAGTGGTACGTGAAGTCGAGTGTGGCGAAGAACAGCTGCCGCAGCGTCATGACGCCGCTGTTCAGGTTCTTCGCAGCCACCATGGAGTGCACGAGCGACTCCGGCATCGGCTCGCCTGTTTCGAAGTGCCGGGCGAACGATGCGAGGACACCCGGCTCCCAGCACCAGTGCTCAAGCATCTGGCTCGGCGCCTCTACGAAGTCGCGCTCCGTCTGCGTCCCGCTGAAACGTCCGCGCACCGCCCGGGTAAGGGTCTGATGCATGATGTGGCCGAATTCGTGGAAGTAGGTCACCACCTCCGTGTGGCGTAGCAGCGAAGGCTGTGTCGCGGACGGTTTGGTGAAGTTCGCCACGATCGAGCTCACCGGCCGCTGGTACGTCCCGTCTGGAAGCGTCCGGCCACGGCGAAGCGTGAACGCCGCGGCATGGCCGTACTTGTTCGGCCGCGGGAAGAGGTCCATGTAGAACCGCGCGAACGGTTCGCCGCCGCCCGCCTCCGAGATGTCGTACGCGAGGACATCGGGGTGCCAGCGTGGGGCATTCGGCGCCTCCGTGAACTTCACCGAAAGCAGCCGCTGATACACCTCGAAGAGGCCCTGGGTCACCGCTTCAAGCGGGAAGTACTTCGCCACCTCGAAGTCGTCCACGGCGTACTCGGACTTGAGGAGTTCGTTGTGCCAGTACCGCCAGTCCCAGATGTTGATCTCGTCGCTGCCGGTACGCTCCTTCGCAAGCTTTTTCATGAGCGCCATGTCGGCCGCGGCCTTGACCGCCACTTTCTCCCGCAGTTCGGCCAGGAAGGTCGATACGGTCTCGCGGTCCTTCGCCATCCGAACCTCGGTGCGGTACGCAGCCCACGAGTCATACCCGAGAAGCGTCGCCACCTCGTGCCGCATCTTGATGGCGTTTTCCAGAACGCCGACATTCGGCGCGCCGCCCTTACGCTGGTCCTTCTCGAACAGTTCCCGCCGCAGCGACCCATCGGGGCAATTCGCCATGAACGGCTGGATCTCCGGATAGTCCAGCGAGACGCGGTACTTTGTCGTCCCGCGCTCTTCGACGGTCGTCAGGTTATCGATCCAGGCCTCGGGCATCCCGTGGAGCTGCTCGCGGTTGACCACGATGCCGTCTTCGTACTCGTCGATGTTCTTCCGGAATCGCACGTCCAACTCGACCAGCTGGTCCATCAGCGCCCGGACCTTCTGGCGTTGTTCGATGGGCAGGTCGAAACCGTTGCGGCGGTAATCCCGCAGTTCGAATTCGAGCCAGCGGGCGTCCTCGCCGGTCAGCCCTTTCGCCTCCGCCGTCTCCGAAAACTCCTTGATCGCCTGGTACAGGTCCTCGCGGAAGGAAAGGCCGACCATGTACTTGTCGAGCTTCTCGTCCCATTCGCGCGCCGCTCCGCGAAGGGCCTCGTCCGAACTCACGTATGCCATGAACGCGTACGCGCCCGACGCGCCGGCGACGGCGTCGCCCGCCGCTTCCAACGGCATCAGCGTGTTCGCGAATGTGCGCTGTCCCGCAGGGACCGCCACAACCTCCGCGACGATGCGGTCGCATTCGTCCATGGCAGACTGGCAGGCGGACGCGACAGCCTCTGGTGTGAGCGTTGCGAAGTCGACGAGATCGAGCGAAGTAGCCATGCCAGCCCCCATGTTTCGGCGAATGGCGTACATGGTACGGGACTGTCAGCGGATGGGGTTCGCCTTCAGGTGAGCGAGAATCTCTTTATTCACACGCTCCCGTTGCTCCTGGATGAGCCAGTGGCCCGCGTCGAGTTCAACGAAGGTGTACGGGCCTTTCATAAAGGCGTGACCCGCCTCCACGCCGACCCTGCCGATTGCGCTGTCCTGGTTGCCCCAGATGAGCAGCGTCGGGGTATGGACATCCCCGAACATCGCGCCCGGCTCGATCCCGTTCGAACCTCGATACCAGTTGAGCGCTGCGGTCAGCGCCCCGGGCTGCCTGAACACGGAGAGGTACTCAGCCTTCTCCTCGTCCGAGCTCGCGCTCCAGATGCCGGTCAGGGGCGCGAAGTCGTCGGCTGAGAGGGCAGCCTCGGCCACACCTGGCTCCTGGAAGAATGTGATGTACGTGCTCCGTTGTGCCTGGTCCTTGTCCTCCCGGATCGCCCGTCCGAATGCCCCCACGTGCGGCACCGAAAGCGCGCTCCAGCTCGCGATCCGGTCCGGGTTCGTAGCGACGGCCGCCCAGCCGGCGCCGGCGCCCCAATCGTGTCCCACCAGGTGGAAGCGGTCCGCACCCCACGCATCGGCCAGCGCGAAGACATCCGAAGCGAGGTCTCCGTACTGGTAGTTCTCCTTGCCTTCGGGCCGCGCTCCCGGGCTGTACCCCCGTTGGTCCGGCGCCAGGCACCGGTACCCGGCTGCTTCCAGCTGCGGCAGCAGGTCGACCCACATGTGCGAAGTCTCCGGGAACCCGTGCAGCAAAATGACCGGCTCGCCGTTCTCTCCGGCCACCCGGCAGCGGAAGGTCATGTTGTTGGCGGTAATGTCGCGGATGGTGGTGGGCATGGGGCAGCTCCTGCAAGGTGGTGGCCGCGAAGTCTAGCCGAGAGGGGGAGTGGCTGCTGGGGACTTGAGTCTTGAAGTCCGTACCCTACGACTGTATCTTCAATGTAGATACGGAGGACGAAGTGAAGACGCGCGTTCAGAAGTGGGGCAATAGCCTGGCAATTCGAATCCCGGCGGGCCTGGCACGAGAAGCGGCGATGATTGAGGGCACCGCCGTAGATGTCGATGTGGAAAACGGGAGCCTCCGAATTGTCCGCGAGACAGACGTTCCAACGCTCGATGAGTTGATCGCCGCCATCACCGAGGACAACCGGCACGAATTCGTGGACTTCGGTCCACCCGTGGGACGCGAGCTCCTGTGACCGATCGGCCCTACGTCCCTCAACGCGGAGACATCGCCTGGCTGACTCTCGACCCCACGCTCGGCCATGAGCAGGCTGGCCGCAGGCCGGTGGTGGTCCTTTCGAAGAGCTCATACAACGAGCGTGTTGGGATCATGCTCTGTTGCCCGATTACCAGCCGTGCCAAGGGTTATCCGTTTGAGTGCGCACTGCCTAAGGGCGGCCCAGTGACCGGAGTCGCACTCGCCGACCAGATAAAGAGCGTCGACTTTGCGGAGCGGGAAGCCCAGCTCGTGCAACAACTCCCGGACGACGTCATCGAGGCCATTCTGGCACGCTCTCGAAGCATGCTTACTTGAAGAAGGAAACGACGAGGGGCGCCGAGAGGCGCCCCTCGTTCGTGCCCGGATTGTGCGGACCTACCGCGTCAGCCAGGCAAACTGCTGTGGCTTCCGCTGGCTTTTCGCGCTGATCATGATGTTCACGATCGCCGGCTTGTCGGCCGCAATCGCCTCCTCGAGCGCCGGCCGTAGCTGCGACGGCTCGGTCACGAAGAACCCTTTGCCGCCGTAGATTTCGGCCATCTTCTCGTAGTGAGCGTTGGGCGTGTACGCGCTCGGTGGCACGCGCGTGGGATCGAGCGTGTCGGGCCCGCCGCCGATGCCGTTGTTGTTGATGATGATGAACGTGATGTTGTTCATCCCGTAGCGCGCGGCCGTTTCGACTTCCATGCCGCTAAAACCGAACGCCGAGTCGCCTTCAATGCAGAAGACGTGCTTGTCCGGGTGGACGGCCGCTGCCGCAATCGCCTGGCCGAGGCCAACGCCCATCGTCCCGAACGATCCGGCATCCAACCGGTGGCGGGCGTAGTAGTTCGGCATCAGTGTGCGACCGATGTCCATCGTGCTCGCGCCTTCGTTCTGAATGATCGCGTCCTTTGGGATGAGGTCCCGGATCTCCTTGTAGACGCGGTAGTAACCCATCGGTACCGAATCGTCTTCCATCATCTCGGCAACGGTCGCGCCGTTCTCGTCGATCTTCTTGCGTAGCCCGGTCCACCACGTCGTCTCCGACGGGTACTGCCAGGGGTTCTGCTTCACGTGAGCGTTCAACTGCGCCGTGATGGCCTTCGCGTCACCCACCAGGGCGACTTCGGTCGGCACGTTGGTGCCGATCTCCTCGGCGGAAATGTCCATCTGGATGACGCGAACCTTCGGGTCGAAACGCGGCTGCTGCCCGAAGTGCATCATCCAGTTCAGGCGTGCGCCCATCAGCATGATGACGTCGGCGCCTAGCAGCGCAGCCGAACGCGCTGGTGCGATGGAAAGCGGGTGATCGTCCGGCATGACGCCCTTGCCCATCGGCGAAGCGAGGTACGGAAGCTGAGTCGCCTCCAGGAATTCGCGGACCTCGTTCTCGGCTCGCGAATAGGCGGCGCCTTTACCCACGATAACCAGGGGGCGCTCGGCGGACTTCAGGGCGGCCATCGCGGCTTCAATGTTCTCGTTCGGGGTCGCGATGCGCGGCGGCTCGGGGCAGCGCGGCGGGAAGACGACCTCTTCCTCTTCCATCGTCCCGGTGATGATGTCGCCGGGCAGGTCCAGGTAGCACGCGCCGGGGCGGCCGTAGATCGAGCTGCGCACTGCCTGCTCCACGTAGAACGGCAGCCGCGCCACGCTATCCGGGCGGGCGGCGTACTTCGCATAGGGGCGGGCCGTTTCGATCTGCGGGGCTTCCTGGAACGCGCCCTGGCCGTTCTGGTACGAGTCGTTCGCTCCGCCGATGAGGATCATCGGCCAGCAGTTCGACCAGGCATTCGCCATGCCGGCGATGCCATGAATCATCCCCGGGCCCGAAACGCCAAGACACACGCCCGGGCGGCCGGTGAGGTATCCAACGGCGGCAGCCGCGTAGCTCGCCGCCTGTTCGTTGCGAAAGCCGTAGAACTTGATGCCTTCGCGCTGTGCGAACGCAGCGATGGGGATAACCGGGATACCCACGATCCCGAACATGTACTCGACGCCCTGCTGCTTGAGAGCGCGCGCAACGATCTGCGCGCCAGTGATCTGTGCCATTGCCTCTGTCCTCGATGCTATGAGTGGTGAGGGCGCATCATACGGGAACGAATGGCATCGAGCGCATCGACTATTGCCCGGAAGCCGCATGGGCCGCTTCGAGCTGCTCCAGCACCTCGTCCAGGTCCTCGACGTTGGTCACGTCCCGCATGAAGCTCAGGAAGAGCCCAACGTCGCCAGTCAGCTCCCACACCCGGTCGACCTTGGGCCCAATCGGGTTCGACGAAGCGGGGTTATCGGCATACGTGCCGTAGAAGGCGAAGTAGGCCTGGTTAATCTTGCGGATGGCGATGCCGTTCTGGTTGAACCAGAGCCGCTTCTCCTCCATCAACCGCTCGGCTTCCGAAACCTGCCCGCTCGCCAGGAGTTCATCGACCTCCAGCCGCAACGCCCGCATCTCCGCGTTGAAATCCACCTCTGACGCGGGCCGCGGAGGAGCCCTCCCATCCAGCTCGTCGGGGAATTCAACCGGGTGGGCCTGCCGTACAAGGAACGCCAGTTCGCGTCCGGCGACGTTGGCGGTGGTCTCGTTCAGGGTCTCCGCATCCCCGCCTTTTCCCCACTGCTCGCCCAGCGGGAAGAACGCGAGGTAGTGGTGCACCCACTCGTGTGCGGCCGTCTCCAGCACCGAGTTGTACGTCCGGTCGTCGCGGATGATTGCCGGGTAGGCGGCGAGGCCGCCGATAGAAATGACGAGCGAGACCATGTCGTCCGAATCGATGTCCGCCTCGATACTTTCGATGTCCCGCAACGAGAGGTCGGTCTTCAGCAGCGTGTCGCCCACCCGCTCGATCCGGTCGCGCGGTGACCGCACGAGTAACCGCGGCGGCGCGGTCAATTCGAACTCCACCGGCGGCCACGTAAACGACACATCCCGGAAGAGGGGGAGGTTCCGCTGCAGCCGTCCGTTCTCTTCAATCACTTCGCCGATCTGCCGCTCAATCAGCCGCTCCACGTCGTTTTCGTACGTCGCACGCTCGTTCTCAAGCACCTCAAGGAGCGCCAGGTCCGGGGCTTCCGCTTCGGATTCAGCACGGATCTGGCTGGTGAGCGCGAAGTACTTGCGGAGCGCTTCGTCCCCGGCGGTTGAATCCGGGTCCGGCCCGATACCCAGCCGCGCGAAGACCGTGCTGGTGAACGTATCGGCCTGCCACTTCCAAATGTGGTACTCGTAGCCGCTCACCGGCCCGCGTGGCCAGAACGCCGCCAGGACAATCCCGAGCACGATACCCAGCAGCACCGCCCCACTCAGCATCAGCCCCCAAAGCGAGGGCTCCCACGGCCGGAACTCGGCCTGCGGTGCGGCCGGCACAGGTCTGAACGACGCCACCTCCCCACTCTAGCGCGTCTCCAGTCGAAGAACCGGTCAACGCCCATCTCCCGCACGCTATTCCCTTACCTCCGACGCGATAGACTGCTCCCAACGGTATGAGTGCGAGCGCGGCAGCCTCCAAGTCGAAAAGCGGCGGTCGTCCTGCGACCCGCCTTCACTACGCGTCCTTCGAATCGCGCGTCGCCGCCGGCGCACTCGATGTCCTCGTGATGTTCATCATCGCTTCGATGCTCGTCACGATCGGCTCGCTCATCGTCCTCATCTCATCGGATTTCGAACGCATCGAGCCCTCGAACACGGCTCTCGCGACGTTTTGGGTCTTCGTTGGCTGCATTCCCCCCGCCTTGTTGCTGTACTTCTTCATCGGCCTCGCCTGGAAAGGCCAAACCGTCGGGGCGTCAGTCATGCAATTGATGGTCATCCGCTCCGATGGCCGGCCGCTAGGGGTCCTCGGCTCGGCCGCGAGGGTGATCGGTCAGCTCGTCTACGTCCTGATCATCGCCGCCGGCATCCTCGGCGCCTACGCCTTCCGCGAATCCACCGCGATCGCCGCGGCCGCCGTTGCCGCCGCATTCATCCTTGCCAGTCTCGGCTTCCTTTGGGCCGCGTTCGATCGTCATCGCCGCACCCTCCACGACCGCATCGCCGGGACGATAGTCGTCCGGCTGGTGTAGCGTTCCTGTGGTGAACCGCCGCGACGAATTCCACCGGGAAGAACTACGCGAACGCATGTATGGCGAAGCCACCAGCGGCGATGGCCGCCGTTCGCTCCTTGGTGCGCTCTTCGCCGTCAGCCTCTTTCTCCTGATCCTCTGCCTCAGCGCACGGCAGGTCACCGAGCCCGCCAACGCCACGCTGATGCTCGAATCAGGCATCGCCGTTCTCACCGACATCGATCGCCTGGCGGAAGACGAAGCTCCCCTTCTACGTGCGGCGGCCGAGCAATCGGAAGACCAGGTCTTTCTGCTCCCCGGCTATCCCCTCGCTGTCGCCATCGACCGCGACGAACTCGAACTCTCCGATGCAGAACTGATCGACCGCGTCCTGAAGCGCTCGGCCGCCATTGTGTATGTCGAGGGAATCGACGCCTTCGACACCACCGGCGAGCAGAGCCTCAACCGGCTCTCTTCCGAGGGCCTGCTCGAATTCGCCGTCGCCCAGGTATCGGAAACGACCTACGACCGCGCCACACTGGGGGCGTTTGTCTTCGCCATCACCACGTCGGCCCTCGGGGTCCTGTTCGTCGTCTCATCCAACGGCTGGGGTCGCCTGCGAGGCCTTGGTTTCGCAACAGCCGCCGGGGCGCTTCCCGGCATCGTCCTGTTCGCCTTCTTCTCGTGGGTCGTCGGCCAGCTTGGCGGCGACGATGTTTTTGTCAGCGACCTTCGCGAAATCACGCGCGCCGGCATCCGCGTCCCGTTCCGCAATTTCGGGGTCGTGTTTGTCGCCGGCCTCACCATGGCAGCGGCGGGAATGGTGCTTTCGCTCGTCGAAGGCCGCGTCATGCCCGCACGGGACTACCCCGAACCCGATTCTGACCCCGCGATGTACGAGGACGAGGCCGCGCTGGCGCCTCACGAATAGCAGCGGTACGTTCCCGCCATGTACAAAGAGCTTGGCCGCGATGACCACCTGCGCATGCTGAATCTCGACCACGGCCGCATGCCGCGTGTACTGCTGCTGCTCGGGGTGCTCGATGTCCACGAAGGCGCAAAGCGCTTCGCCGGCTACCTCCAGGACGCCGAGTTCTCGCGAAGCGAACTGAGCGCCAGCGGGCTCCCGTACTACCTGGGCCACCACGCCGGAGTGCAGGTGGCCCTCGCGGCGAGCTTCGGCGGCCCGATGGCGGCCTTTCACGCCCACACCTGGGCCGCCGCGGGAATCCCCGCGATTGTCCAGCTTGGCTGGTACGGAGCGTTGCAGCCCGGCACCGCGCT
This sequence comes from uncultured Dehalococcoidia bacterium, assembly GCA_937954195.1. Taxonomy (GTDB): domain Bacteria; phylum Chloroflexota; class Dehalococcoidia; order Tepidiformales; family Tepidiformaceae; genus Amarobacter. The sequence goes on along the minus strand of CALFYR010000221.1, from coordinate 4,572 downwards.
TGGCGATGTGGTAGTCCCGCGGCACGCCGAACGGCAGGATGGCGTCTCGGACTGGTACTTGCCGAAAGGCATTCTCGCCGACGCCACCCCAGAGCTCGCTTCGGCTATTGCCGCGGCTGTCCGAGATCGTGGCGCCACCGTCCACGAACACGCCATCTTTTCCACGCCCGCGCTCCTCGCGGAGTCCCGCGATGTCATCGCCGACTGGTCCCGCCACGGCTATCACGGCGTGGATATGGAAACCGCCGCGACCTTTGCCGTCGCCAAGAGCCTCGGCGTCCACCGCGCGGCCGCGCTCGTTCGCATCGATGACCTGGTTTCCGAAGAGCACAGCCTCGCCGACGGCCTCCATGGTGACCACCGGAAGTTCATGCGCGAACGCGAACGCGAAGTCATGCATGCCGTCATTGAGGCTGTGGGTTCTCTCGACTAGGTCGCGTCTCAGGGTTGGCTCCTCTAGGATTCCGCCACAGCTTTCTGGAGGAGTTCGCACCATGGAGTTCTGCCGCTACGAGAAGAAGGGCCACGTCGTCACCGTCACGATCACCCGCCCCGAGGTGATGAATGCCCTTCACGCGCCCGCCAGCATGGAACTCCATGAGGCATGGAACCAGTTCGCGGCCGACGATGACGCATGGGTAGGCGTCCTCACCGGTGAAGGCGAACGCGCCTTCTCCGCCGGAAACGATCTGAAGTACACGGCCGAAATGTCTCGCCTCCCGCGAGAGCAGCGCCCGAATCTTGCATTCCCCGCCAGCGGCTTTGGCGGGCTCACCAGCCGCTACGACCTCTTTAAACCCCTGATTGCCCGCGTCAACGGCTTCGCCCTGGGCGGCGGATTCGAAATGGCGCTGGCCTGTGACATCATCGTCGCCGCCGACCATGCCGAAGTTGGCCTTCCCGAACCTCGCCGCGGCCTGATCGCTGGCGCTATGGGTGTCCACCGGCTCCCGCGCCAGATCCCGCTCAAGCAGGCGATGGGGTTCATGCTCACCGGTCGCCACATCTCCGCCAGCCGTGCCTACGAACTCGGCGTCGTCAACGAAGTGGTCCCCCTCGCTGATCTCGATGAAGCCGTCGATTCCTGGGTCAACGATATCCTGCGCTGCGCGCCGCTCAGCGTCCGCGCGACCAAGGAAGCCGCCATGCGCGGGCTCGCGCTGCCGCTTCCCGAAGCCGGCGCCGAGCGCTACGAATGGGAAACCCGCCGTCGAACAAGCGAAGACGCCGTCGAGGGCCCGCGGGCCTTCGCCGAAAAGCGCGCGCCGAACTGGCAAGGCAGATAGTCAGACAGGCAGGCGCCACGCTTCCCCGTCACGGACCACCAGTCCGTCCCTTTCGAGGCTGCTGAGGTACGTAGCTACCGTGCCCCTGTGCCGCGCTGGCAGGTTCGCCGCGAGCTCCGCCGCCGTGGCTGGAGCCTCGCGGAGAGCGTCGATAATCCGGCCCCGTGCAAACCGCGCTGTGGATTCGAACTTCGGAGCCGGCGCGCGGCGCAGCGTGCTTTCCGGTTTGCCGGATGCCAGCCAGGCGCAGTGTGACGCCACCGGACATGAGCCGCACACGGGTGTGCGGGCACCGCACACCATCGCCCCGAGGTCCATCATCGCGAGGTTGTGGTCGCGCACCTCCCGCCGCGGCAGCAGGCACGCGAGCGCCTCAGCGAGTGGTCCGGGCGGCAGTTCGCGCTGGTTGGCCGCTCCCAGCACCGCCCGGGCCGCCACCCGCGCGATGTTCGTGTCGGCAACCGGCACCGGCTGTTCGAACGCAAACGAGAGCAGCGCCGATGCGGTGTACGGCCCGATCCCTGGCAATCCGCGCAGAGCCGCACGGTCGGCCGGTATCTGGCCGCCGTGTTCGTTGGCGACAACCGTCGCGAGCCTGTGGAGGTTCAGGCCTCGGCGGTTGTATCCCAGCCCCCGCCAGGCCCGGATAACCTCTGCGGCGCTCGCCTGCGCGAGCGCATCGAACGTCGGCCAGCGCTCCAGCCACTCCTGGTAATAGGGCAGCACACGGGCAACTTGCGTCTGCTGGAGCATCACTTCGGAAACCAGCACCGCGTAGGGGTCGCGCGTTAGCCGCCAGGGCAGCTCGTGCCGGCCAACTGCGCGGTACCACCGCATCAACTCCCGGCGGAACCCGGCCGCGTTGAACGATTGCCGGCTACTCGTCGTCGCCGCCGTCGTCATCGTGTTCGTGCTCGCCACCGCCGCGCGAAGACGGGACGATCGCGATGTCGTTCCCTTCGCGCTTGCCCTTGCGAGGCGGCGGAACCGCCTGCAACCGCTCCGCGATGCCCTTGAGGTCGTCCGGCGACGCGCCCGCCGCCGCGACCACCGCAACCACGCCGGAATCGCGCAGAACCCGCAGGTCGGCAACGTCTATCCCGTTCGGGACGGTCACCATCAGCCCGGTACCGGAGAACGAGGCCAGCCGAACCAATCCGAGCTGCTCACCGAGCTTCATCGAACCGGCCGGCCGCTGCACGAAGAGCGCATCAAGTCCGAGCGGCCCGAGCGATCGCAGCGTGTTGTCTTCCATGTTCTCGGATACGTTGACCAGGTGGCCCATCCGTTCCGTATCGACCGCCGCGGAGTCGGTCGTTTCCAGCGGGCTCACCACGAAGTCGCACCCGGCTTCCGCCAGCGCTTCGGCATCCTTCACGCTCAGTACCGGCAGCGCTACCCCGGCGGCCACTCGGTCGCCGGTGATGTCCTTCATCGCGGATGCCGCAATTGAAGCGCTCCCGGCCTGGAACAGCACCGCGTCGGCGCCGGCCCCGAGCGCCTTCGTCGCTTCGTCGGCGCTCCCGACCGTTGCCACCAGCGCCATTGCTTTCGGCTGGTCCCGGTGGACGCGGGCGAACCCGATTCCCGGGCCCTCCCGCCGCTGGAGTCGAGAGATGGTCTTCTGAAGTTGGCTCATGCTGTTTCCTCGATACGGGCAAGGTCAGTGCGGACAACCCTGCCCGCCTGTATCACCGCCCGGATGGCTGGTTGTTCGGTGAAGACGGTCAGGTCCTCAATAGGGTCACGATCAAGCACCAACAGGTCAGCCGCAAGCGCCGCGCGAATCCGCCCGACCTCGTCCTGCAGGCGAAGCAGGTCCGCCGCCCACGCTGTGGCCGCCAGCAGTGCCGCGCTGTTCGAAAGCCCGAGACGAGCGATCCGCAGGATCTCCTGCGCGTTCTCGCCCGGCTTGTTCACGGGCGTCCCCTGGTCGGTGCCCATCGCCAGGTTCACGCCGGCTTTCATGGCATTCCGGAAGCTCTCTTCGTGTGACTCAAGCACCTGCCAGCCCTTTTCCACCATGAACGGCGGGATGCCCGCCGCAATCCCGCAGTGCGCGATTTGCCACGGGGCAGTCAGCGTCGCCACAAGGTAGGTGCCGCGTTCGAGCATCAACCCGATGGCTTCCTCATCGAGCCACACGCCGTGTTCGATGGAATCCACGCCGGCGCGGATCGCGTTCTTTATCCCGTCCGTCGCCTGTGCGTGCGCGCCGACCACCCGGAACGCCTTGTGCGCCTCTTCCACGCCCGCCCGAAGCTCCTCTTCGGTGAAGCTCGGCGACCGTGGATCGACGCCGGGTGTCATCACGCCGCCGCTGGCGAAGAGCTTGATCGCCGTAGCGCCGGCACGGAGCTGTTCCCGGACCGCCTTGCGGACCTCGTCAGGTCCATCGGCCTCCCGCGCCAGGAAGCCATGGCCGTGCCCGCCTCTCATGGTGATCCCGAGGCCGGCCGCAAGGATTCGCGGGCCGACCAGGACGCCGTTATCCACGGCCCTGGCGAGGTCGATGTTGAGCCGGTCGGCCGCGCCAAGGTCGCGCACGGTGGTAAATCCGGCCATGAGGGTGGCCTCGGCGTACTGGGCGGCTCTCCATGAGCGGAGCGGCAGGGAAGCGGCGTTGGCCGCGTTCAGTTCCGTTGGGTCACCGCTCCCCGTGATGTGTACATGGCAATCGATAAGCCCGGGGATGATGAACTTGCCGCTGCAATTCAGCGTTCGTGTGCCTTCCGGCACCTCGCTGTTGTTGGCGCTCAACCACGCGATCCTACCGTCGCGGCACAACACCTCTAGTTGGGCTCGGAAGGTTCGTGTCTCGTCATCGAAGATGGAGCCGCCGGTCAGCAGAAGGGGGCGGTCGTTGGTGGGCGCTGGTGTGGTCACGGGCTCACATTGTCACGGGCGCGCGCCCGGCGAGGCAACCACAAGCAGACTGGCCGGTCATCCAGTACCATCCCGCCGTTCTATCTTCTGGAGGACCCATGAACCCACGCGCTCGCCTCGTGGTCGACGAAATGGCGCGTCACCGCGTCCAGTTCGAGAACCTTTGCAACGACCTCGATCCCGATGAACTCGGCACGAAGATCCCGAACTCCCACTGGACGGTGAAAGACTACATCGCGCACCTCTGTACCATCGACGCGCTGATCGCCTTCGCGTTCGCCGCCCAGGTGGGCCAGCAGGCGCCGCCTCCGGATACCCCGTATCCGCAGCCGTTCGATATCGACGACTGGAACGAGGCAGCGGTCCGCTCCCGCGAGGGCCGATCGATCGCCGAGCTGCT
>CALFYR010000220.1 GCA_937954195.1 uncultured Dehalococcoidia bacterium | reverse complement strand
GCCGAAGGCGAATTCCTGCCGGGGACCGTCCGGGCGGTGGAGACCGGAGCGCGCCAGGTGGACGCCGAAAGCGGCACCGTGCTGACCGAATTGCGGATCCAGGGAGAGTTCGCGCGGGGCGTCACGACGGGGGCTGTGAAAGACGCGGTGAAGGGCAAATCGGTCGAAGACGCGGAAGCTATCCTGCTGGAGCGGTATGGTATCGAAGACGCAGAGGTACGCCTTACCCCCGGGTGGGCGCCGTGGATGCCGCGCTTCGGGTTCCGGCTCGACGTGGATTTCCGCAGCCGAACCGCGGAGGAAACGGTACCATAGCGGCACGTATTGATGACGCAACAACACGCCACAACGAACGCGGCCCGTATTCTCGCCATCGACCCCGGACGGGTCCGGGTGGGCATCGCTGTGAGCGATGAGCTGGGCATGTACGCACACCCCCGGCCGGCGGTGAAGGCCCGGAACGAGGCGGATGCCGTGCGGGAAATCGCTCGCCTCGTGGGTGAGCTGGAGGTGGCTGAAGTGGTTGTGGGCCTACCGCTGACCCTTTCGGGTGAACGCGGCGCGCAGGCGGACCAAAGCCGGCGGTTCGCGGCCAAATTGCGGGCCGCGGTTTCCGTCCCCGTTCGGGAACTGGACGAGCGACTCTCTTCGGCCCAGGCCGGGCGGCTGGTACCGGGCGATGACACGCGGCTTGCCCGGGCCCGCGCGCCGAAGGACAAGCGCGACGGTTCGCTCGATTCGGCGGCCGCGGCCGTGCTTCTCCAGTCGGTGCTGGACTCGCGGCGGGGTGGCGGACGATGAGCCGAGCGTGGCCAACTCCCTTCGCGGCAATCGGCGCGGCGATCGCGATCGTCGCGATCCTGCTGGCAAGCTACTGCGTGGCGAAGACGCCTGACGGGGTGTTCGACGGCCGCATCGCCGCGGACGGAGAGCTGGACGAGGACCGGGACATCGTTTCGTACACGCTGCCTGACGGCGCCAGCGCCGGCGACGTGGGCGAAGAACTGGAGGCGCGCGG
>CALFYR010000219.1 GCA_937954195.1 uncultured Dehalococcoidia bacterium | reverse complement strand
GCGCGGGGAGCCTCCGGGGATGGACACCTCCTCGCGGACCCGTTCGACGGCGAGGGCGAGAACCGGATAGAACACCTGAAGGCCGTGGTGCAGCGAACGGCGGTGGCGCTGGATCTGCGCGGAATCGAGGTGAAGGACCCGGACCGGGGGCTCATCGACTTCTTTAGCGAGCGAGACGGGCGCGTGGTGTACCTGTGCTATCTGCTTGGCGAGACAGAGCTCGGCTACTGGCACGAACTGCATGCGGGGTTCGCGGGCCGGCAACGGCTGGAATAACTGGTGACCGGCAGTTCACCGGTTAGGGGGTTCACAATCGCGCGGGCTTCGCTACAATCCGCGCCACTCACCGAGGGGGCACATTCGATGGGAGCATTGCTGCCGGTCCGCGACATTTTCGTGCAGGCGAACGGCCTGCGACACCACCTTGTAGCGCGGGGGCAGCCGGGTTCGCCGGTGGTGCTCATGATTCACGGGCTTGCCGGGCAAGCGCGGACGTTTGATGGCATCGCGAACCATCTTGCCGCGAAGCACCACGTGTACTGCCTCGATGTCCGCGGCCGGGGTGAATCGGAATGGGGCCCGGCGGACCAGTACAACACGGATACCTACGTGGCGGACCTGGAAGCCGTGGTGCAGGCGCTGGGGCTGCAGCGGTTCAGCCTGGTGGGAACCTCGATGGGCGGCCTCATCACGATGAACTACGTGCCGCGCTACCCGGAGCGCGTTGAACGCGCAGTGCTGAACGACGTGGGGCCGGAGATCGACCCGGTGGGCCTGCAGCGCATCCTGCAGTACGTGGGGCACGCGCCGGAGATGTTTGCGGACATGAAGGCGGTGGTGAAGTACTACAAGGAACACTACTCGCCGATGGTTGAGCACCTGAACGACGACCAGGTGACGGAGTTCGCCCGGCACAACGTGCGCAAGAGCGACAGCGGCATGTACGTGTGGAAGATGGACGGCGCGATTCGGACGACGCCGGCGGCGCCGCCTTCGATGGACCAGTGGGAAGCGCTGAAGGCGATGACGTGTCCGGTCCTGGTGCTAAGAGGCGCGAAGAGCGACGTGCTGAACGCCGAGATTGCGGGCCGGATGATGGAAGCGCTGCCGGACGGAAAGCTGGTAGAGGTAGCGGGTGTGGGCCACGCGCCGGTGCTGACCGAGCCGGAGGCGAAGGCGGCGCTGGACGAGTTCCTGGGGGGCTAGCCGGGAGAGACGATTTCGATATCGGGGAAGTACGTCCGGTAGCGGGTACCGTCGCGCGTCAGGAGTTTGCTTTCGACTTGTCACGGACGACGAGGACGACCTTGCCATCTTTCTCGACGAAGTCGATCTCACTGGTTTCGTTGATGCCGAACTTGCGGCGGATCTCCACCGGGATGGTCACCCGGCCCCTCGATGTCACGTGCATGCGCAGGACCTCCCAAATGCAAAGACATTCTCCGGTACAGACCCGCTACCGGGGAATTCATTGACAGCGCCGGGCTCGGGGTCCTACCTTGTTGGCTCAATCGAAGAATGATTGGCGTTGATCGGGAGAAGTAACCCGTCAAGCGAGCCTTCAGAGAGCCGGAGCAGGTGGAAGCCGGCGGCAGCGCGACAGGTGAATGGACCCGGGAGCTCCGCAGCCGAACTCCCTGCGAAAGTAGGTTGCGGCGGAGTGGCACCGTTATCACAGCCAGGGCCCTCGCGGCGTGCCGCGGCGGCTGACGAGTGTCCTATCCGCGTGAGCGGGTGGGAAACAAAGGTGGCACCACGAGAACCCCTCGTCCTTTGGGACCGAGGGGTTTTGTAGTTCTCGCGAAAGGTGCGAATCTGAGCGGGAATGGGGACAGCACTGCCTTTGGAGGGCAACACCATGGCGACACGCAAGTTCTTCCTCAACGAATCCGACATGCCGACCCATTGGTACAACGTGGCGGCAGACCTGAAGACGCCCCCACCGCCGCCGCTGCACCCGGCGACGCATGAGCCGATTGGACCGGAGGCACTGGCGCCGCTGTTCCCGATGGAGCTCATCAAGCAGGAGGTGAGCACCGAACGGTACATCCCGATCCCTGAAGAAGTGCGGGAGATCCTGACGATCTGGCGGCCGTCGCCGCTCATCCGGGCGACGTTCCTGGAGAAGGCGCTCGATACGCCGGCGAAGATTTACTACAAGTACGAGGGCGTTTCGCCGAGCGGTTCGCACAAGCCGAACACGGCCGTGGCGCAGGCGTACTACAACAAGCAGGAAGGCGTGAAGCGAATCGCGACGGAGACTGGCGCGGGCCAGTGGGGTTCGTCGCTGGCGTTCGCGTGCCAGCTCTTCGACATCGAATGCAAGGTGTACATGGTGAAGGTTTCCTACAACCAGAAACCGTACCGCCGTTCGATGATGCAGGTGTGGGGCGGATCGGTGGTCGCGAGCCCCAGCGCCGACACCAACGCCGGCCGGGCGATCCTCGAGCAAGACCCGGAGAACTCTGGATCGCTGGGCATCGCGATTTCGGAAGCGGTCGAAGATGCGGCGATGCGCGAGGACACCAAGTACTCACTCGGCAGCGTGCTGAATCACGTGCTCCTGCACCAGACGATCATTGGCCAGGAAGCGATGAAGCAGATGGAGATGGCGGGCGACTACCCGGACGTGGTGGTCGGCTGCGCGGGCGGCGGTTCGAACGCGGCCGGGCTCATCTTCCCGTTCATGAAGGACCGCCTGGATGGGAATCGCAACACGCGGTTCCTCGCCGTCGAGCCCGCTTCGTGCCCGAGCCTGACCAAGGGCGAATACCGGTACGACTTCGGAGACACGGCGGGACTGACACCGCTGATGAAGATGCGGACGCTCGGACACACGTTCATGCCGCCGGGCATTCACGCGGGCGGCCTGCGCTACCACGCGATGGCGCCGATGCTGTGCCACCTCTTCGAAGAGGGCTACATCGAAGCGAAGGCGTATCCGCAGAACCCGTGCTTTGAAGCCGCGACGCTGTTCGCGAAGACCGAAGGCATCATCCCCGCGCCGGAGAGCTCGCACGCGATTCGCGGGGCGATCGACGAGGCGCTGGCGGCGAAGGCGGAGGGGAAGAGCCGCGTCATCCTGTTCAACCTGAGCGGACATGGCATGCTCGATCTCCAGGCGTACGACGACTACCTCGGCGGGAAGCTGGTGGATGACCACTACCCGGAGGAAAAAGTGAAAGAGGCGATGCTGCAGCTGCCAACGATTTGAGTTGAAAGGGCAAAGGCGAAAGCCGAAAGTGCCCCACCCCATCCCCAGGCCATCACCACCACAGAGGAGTTCCCAGGTTATGACGATGATGTCTGTTTCTACCGATTTCGAAGGCCGCGTGAAGAAGGTGCTCGAAGAGCGCTCGATGCTGAAGCACCCGTTCTA
>CALFYR010000218.1 GCA_937954195.1 uncultured Dehalococcoidia bacterium | reverse complement strand
TTGGGACCTCATTGCTCTGAACGTACGGACGAACCACGTGCATGCGGTCGTTTCGGCACCAGAAGTCGCCCCGGAAAAGGTTATGAACGACTTCAAAGCGTGGTCGACTCGACGAATGAGGGAGGCAGGCCTTATCGATGCGGCCGTGCGCCCGTGGACTCGGCACGGGAGTACCCGGCGACTCTGGAATGAGGACTCCGTGATCGTTGCGCGAAGTTACGTGGCAGACCATCAGGGAGATCGGTTGCCGGGTTCATCGTTCGAATCGCCTGCGATCTCGTAAGGCGCTGCCGAGATCGGGTTTGTCGGCGGCACGGGCACGCGCTTGCTTACGCGCGCGCCTCTGAATCATGAAGCGCACCTATCGCGTGCACTGGCCCCGGCCGGAACACGTCTCCGGCGGCTCGTCCGCCGGGATGCGCTCCGCACACAGCACCGACGGGATACACGCCTGGTCCGTCACGAGATCGTAGTACCGGTCGCGCGCTTCCTCCGGCGTCTCTGGCCCGTAGCTGAAGAGGATGCGGTCCAGGTCCCCGATGTTCACCAGCGCCAGGCCATCGACCGGGACGCCGTTCGCGATGAACGACCACCGCTCGGTCTCGCTGTCGCAGAGCTCCTCGCCATCGGGCAGGGTCATGCAGGATTCGGCAACGCCTGAAAACGAAGGGTCGGTCAGTTGAAAGCCGAGCGTCCGGAAGAACTCATCCCAGGTGGTGAGCGCCGAGTGGACGTGTACCACCGTGAACCGCCGCGCGTGAATGTGCGCATGTTCGCTCAGTTCGTTGCCTTCCGTATCCGAAAGGAACTGCGGCTGGCTGAAATCGAACATTTCCCCGCGAATGAGCACGGCGAAGTCGGCGTGTTCGTGCGTGATCGGGCGTGTGCCGGTGTTGGGCGTGGCCGAACCGCCGCCGTTTCCGTCGTCCATGTTCAGGATCAACAGCACGGCGAGCGCGATCACGGCGACGGAAAGGATGCCCAGGATTGGCATCCACTGGCGTGGGCCCAGCCAGCCATCCCACCGTTCGCGCTCGGGTGATTCGGTCATTCAGCCGCCTTTAGGGGGTCGGGGTGGCGGTGGCTTCCGGCGAGGCGGAGGCGTCAGCCGTGGGCGAACCAGCCGTCGCCGTCTGGGTCGCGAGCTGATTCTCGACGTCGATCACCAGCTCTTCCCACGCTTCGATGTCAGTGGGGGTGCCGGTGCCGAGAGGCTGGCCATTCACCAGGAATCCCGGGGTGCCGCGAATACCGAACGACGAAGCCTCCGATTGGTCCGCGGTGAGCTTGTCGAGGTTCGCGCCCGAATCGAGGCAGGCGTCGAACTCCGTGCGGTCCAGGCCCACCTTATCGGCGAATTCCTTCAGGTTGTCCTTCGAGTACTGGGCCACGTTCAGGCGTTCGTTTTCGAGCTGGCCAGCTTCGGCCTGTTCGAGGAACAGCCGGTGGTGGTACTGCCAGAAGAGATCCTGGTCGGCAGCGCACTGCGAAGCCATCGCGGCATCGACCGATTCCAAACCGAGGATCGGCAGGTGCTTGAACTCGATCTGCATACGGCCGGTCTTCACGAAGCGTTCGACCAGCTCGCCTTCCTGCTCGCCCGTATAGCGCAGGCAGAAGGGGCACTGGAAATCTTCGAAGGCGGTGATCTTCACCGGCGCGTCATCGCTGCCGAGCTTGTTGCCATCGATGAGGTCGGTCGGGAGGTTGGCGGTCATCTCCTCGAGGTTCGTGGCGAGGTCCGAGCTTTCGTCATCTCCACCGCCGGTGAGGATGACAATGGCGAGGATAGCCGCGAGCGCCACGACAACAGCGCCGACAATCAGCAGGAAGGGGCCGGACATGACGCCGCCGCCACCACCACCCCCACCAGATGAGGATCGGCGGGTGCCGGATGCGGCGCGGGTTCCGGGGGTTGGGCGATTGGTGCGTTGCCGCGACTGCTCACGTCGTGCCTGGCGATTGGACATGGGAAGAGGCGTTCCTGAAGAGAGAGTATGCCGCGCGGGAATGAGGGCGCGCGGGTTTCGTAGTGTTCAAAGAGGATAGCACCGGCAGTGCTATGCGATACGGAAGGCGGCTTTACGGGGAGCGGGCGCCGGGGCGCAGGGTCGTGAGGTCGCGGCGGATCGGAGGTCGCCCCGCGTCTCCTGCTCCGCCTTCATCTGTTCGGGGGTGGCCGGGGAGACGCTGACGGTGTTCCATGGGCAGTCCGGTCACATTCAATCCCGCGTGGTGGAGCGGCCCGTGTGCCTCGGTGCTTCGAACTCGTGTCAGCTTTCGCGCCATGCCGCTG
>CALFYR010000217.1 GCA_937954195.1 uncultured Dehalococcoidia bacterium | reverse complement strand
GGCGGCATCTACGGCCTCATCGCCAACTCACCCAAACGGAACGACCTCCTCGAACGGCGTACCTATGCATTCCACGCATTCCTCCCCGAAGACCGCGACGACGAGTTCATGCTCTCCGGGACCGCCAGCGTCGTAACCGATGCCGCGACGCTCGCGGAGGTCAGCGAGGTCTACCACGCGGCTGGCGCCACCTCCACCGGCGATGAAGTCACGTTCGAGTTCGATATCGAACGCGCGCTGCTCTCGCTCTACATCCCCCGTTCCGAGCCCGGGCCTCACTGGCCACCCCGCTACCTGAAGTGGCAGACACAACCTTGAGCGCCACCTGGGCCGAATTCACCGCCGCATCACCGGAGCTCTCGGCCGCCGGCCAACGTCTCCTTCGCCCCACCGGCGATGGAGTCGCATTCCTGGCCACCGTCCGCCGGGATGGTGGTCCGCGGGTCCACCCGGTCATGCCGGTGCTCGCCGGTTCGGGCCTCTTTGTTTTCGTGGTGAACCTGTCCTACAAGTATCGCGACCTGCTCCGCGATCGGCGGTACGCGCTCCATTCCTCGCCATCCGTCGATGGCAGCGAGGAGTTCTACCTGACCGGTCCGGCACTCGAAGTTCCCGACGTCGAGGTACGCTCGGCAGTCACGGCCGCTTCCGGAGGCCGCCTCGGGCACAACGAGTTCGAAGTGCTGTTCGAACTCCGGGTCGAGCGCGCGTTGCACACCGCATGGGCGAACTGGGGAACCTCACAGGCGTGGCCCTCCTACACGAAGTGGGCGGCTGACCCTGGTGGCGCCGCCCGGTTCGCGATAGGTCCGCTCAGCTGACCGAGGTGACGAACTCTCCGATGAGCTTCCCGACCTCGTCGCGGTGGGTCATCCACAGGTTGTGGTTCGCGCCCTGCAGCAGCTCCCACCGCGCGTTCGGCATCAGGCGGGCAACCTGCTCCATCGGCCAGGCGGGGCGAATGTCCTCGCTGCCGTAGATGAACAACGCCGGGATATCGAACTCGGCCAGCTCGCGGAACATCGTCGGCCGCTGGATGAACGCCTTCCATTCGGCGTTCAGCTGTGCATTCACCTCCATGTTCGGCGGATAGGCGAAGTCGATCTCCGGTTCGAGCCCGGCGTCCCGAGCGGCGCTGTAGGCGGCGTGCCACAGCCGGTCGTTGTTGAAGCGGCCTCCGGAAAGGCACACAACCCCGGCCACATGGTCCCGGTGCTGGAACGCGTAGGCCAGGGCATGGTCGGCACCCGCGGAATGTCCGGCCACCACCCAGCGTTCGACTCCGTGGTGCTCGCGCAGCCGCTCAATGTCGCCAAGCGCGTCCGTCAGCCGGTAGTTCGCCACCTGCTCCGAACGGCCACATCCCCGCGGATCGAACCGTATCGCCCGGATCCCCGCGACTGCCGACGACACCGGCTCCAGGTAGTCGCAGCATCCAGGCCCACCGGGGATGAAGAGGACCGGGTGGCCGGTTCCTTCGGCGCATGTCCAGAGTGCTGGGCCCGGGCCGGGGACGAATGATTCCACGGCCCGGAACTCTACAGCGGGAGCTAGCGAAGCGCTCCCCTCACGTCATCGATGTGGCCGCGTATGTCGGCGAGCAGCGGGCCATTGATCAGGTCTCGCGCGGTGAGGCGATTGCCACCCGCGAAGGCCATCGGCTGGCTCTTCTCCAGGTCCGCGGGCTGGATGCTCCGCAGCGCTTCGACCGCGGCCGGTCCTTCCGTCCGCAGCTTCGCCAGCAGCCCGGCGACGGGCTCGGGCGTCGCTGTGTTCAGCGTGGCGTTGTTCGCGTTCAGCTGTTCGAGCGTGAAATCCGCGATGGGCGAGCGCCTGCCGGCCGCCGTATCAACCGCGAATCCAACAAGCGTGAGGTGGGAGAGGATGTGGCCGGTCGTGACGGCCGCCTGCCAGCCGCTGGCAGAGGTACGGCGCTCGAGATCCGCATCGCCCGCGCCTTCGAGGACCTCTCGCAGCTCGCAAAGGAGGGAATTGAGCCTGGCCGCCAGCTGAACCGGCTCGGACATGGTTTCGGGGCACGGCGTAGCCGGTGAACCGCTTCCAGCGGCCTGCGCCAGGCGCGGCAGGAAGTGGGCCCAGCCTTCCCCGTGGGCTGCACCGGTTGCCTCATCAAGACCGCTATGGACCAACGTCAGGATCGTTCCGTCGCCGTCCGGACGTAACGTGACCTCGATACGCGTGGTGCCGGGCCGCGGTACGTCTGCCAGCGATTCCCACCCCCACGTAAACACGATTCGGCTGAACGGCACGAGTTCCAGGTACTCACCCCGCGCGATGTCGAAGCCGTTCATGTTCCAGCGCAGCGCGCCGCCGGGTCGTGGATCGGCCTCCGCCTCCATCGCCATCCAGTGGGTCATCTTCGCCGGGTCGGTGAAGTAGCTGTAGACCGTCGCGGGCGGGGCCGCGATCCGCAGTTCACGTTCGATCGTTGTCGAGGCGATTGCTTGCATCGCGCAGTTTCTCCTTGCGTGTCTCGCGTTCTGCAGCAGCCTTCAGCCGTTCGAGCCCGCTATCCCACAGCGATTCGAAGTACTCGCGCATCTCCGCCAACCCCTCCGGGCGGGCACGATAGAACCGGCGTGTCCCTTCACGGCGCTCTTCGATGAGCCCCGCATCTTTCAGCACGCGCAGGTGCTGAGAGACGGCTGGCCGCGTCACTTCGTCGGCGAAGTGTTCGGCAATCCGGCCCGCGGGAAGCTCCGCGCTCCATACGAGCTTGAGGATTTCCCTTCGGCGCGGCTCGGCGATGGCCTGGAGCGCTGCATCCATGGCTCTACTGTAAGGCTTCACTAACGTAAGCGTCAACTTACTATCTAAACCGGCTCCAGCCGCCCGCCACCGCCCTCCATGACCCGAATCACATCCCCCGGCCGCACCACTCCCCCGGTCACCACCACGCCCATCACCCCGCCCTTCCGCAAGATCGAGCCATCGGCCTGCTTCTGCCCGACCGCAGGCAGGAGCCGCTCATCGATCGCGTCCAGCTGGTTGCACGGGTTCCGCAGTCCCGTCAGTTCAACCACCGCGCTCTCCCCAAGGTGGAGTCGCGTGCCCGTCGCCAGTTCAAGCAGGGCGATCCCGCGGGTCGTCACGTTCTCACCCATTGCCGCCGCCTCCACCGTGATGCCCTCAGATGCCAGCTCCTCGAACAACTCCTCGTGAATCAGGTGCACCTGCCGAAGGTTCGGCTGGTCCGGGTTCTTCGCTACGCGCGATCGGTGCCGCACCTTCGTGCCGAAGTGATAGTCGCCTTCCACGCCATGCCCGGCGACCAGGACGATCTCAGTCCGCGGCACCTTGCCCACCCCGGGTGTCTCCTTCGAACTCACCGAAACCACGAATCCTTCGTTCATGTCTGCGAGTGTATCGCCCGGCGCCACCTGCCGCCGGATGCATTGCGGGAAATCATTTCGAACAAGAAGATAGCCGCAAGGCATATATGGAACTCCACCAGCTTCGCTACCTTCGCGCCGTGGTGCGCAGCGGCTCCGTGACCGCGGCCGCCGAGGCCGAGTTCGTCGCCCAGCCATCCGTGAGCAAGCAGATTCGGCTCCTCGAACAGGAGATCGGCATCCCGCTCTTCCACCGCGTTGGCCGGCGCGTGGTCCCCACCGATGCCGCGCATGCGCTCGCCGACTGTGCCGATCGGATCTTCGATGACCTTGCCGCCACGCTCGCCGCCATTTCGGGACCGGAATCCGCGCGCGGCGGCTCTCTCCGCATGTGTGCGACCGAAACCATCACCGACCACCTCCTGCCCGGCGCGCTCACCGCCCTTCGGCAGCGATTCCCTGAATGCCGCGTCAGCGTCGAGATGCTCGGGACCGACGATTCCATCCAGCGCGTGCTCGCCGATGAGGTGGACCTGGCGATCGTGGCGCTCCCCCTTTCCGATTCACGGCTCGATGTTCACACGCTGCTCGAAGAGCCTGTCCTCCTCGCCGTGCCGCCCGCTCACGAATGGGCGTCGCGGAACGCCGTGCCTCTCGCGGATGCCCTGGCCGAACCGTCGCTCCTGCTTTCGATGCGCGGTCATGGCCTCCGCGCCCTCGTCGAGGAAGCGGCGACCACGGCCGGCCTCGAACTCGCCGGCCATGTAGAACTCCGGTCACAGGCTGCGCTCCTCGCCATGGTCGCATCGGGCGGCGGTATCGCCTTCGCCCCACGCCTGACCCTGACCGGCAGGACCGACGTCGTCGCCGTCCCGACCAGCCCGTCGTTGAGCCGCGAGGTCGGCTGGCTGCGTCGAAAGGGCCGTCACCTCCCGGCCATCGGAGTAGAACTGCTGGCCCTGCTCGAAGCTGCCGCGCAAGCGTAGAACCCGCCGATCGCGCATGCTTCCCACATACGAAATCGGAGCGGGGGAGGCACGAGCTTGAACCTCATCCTCAATAACGCCGAGCCGTTCCACTGGGCCGTCGGCGGGGCTGTGATCGGCCTGATTACGCTCACACTGCTCTACGTCGGCAATCGCCGCCTTGGCGTTTCCACCGGCTTCGAAAACCTCTGCGCCGTTGTCGTGAACGTCCCCTACTTCCAACGCCCCGCCGTCCGTGAATCGAACGGCTGGCGAAT
The DNA here is from genome assembly GCA_937954195.1 of uncultured Dehalococcoidia bacterium. Taxonomy (GTDB): domain Bacteria; phylum Chloroflexota; class Dehalococcoidia; order Tepidiformales; family Tepidiformaceae; genus Amarobacter. Next base: position 857 of record CALFYR010000217.1, on the reverse strand, counting down.
CCCACTCCTCGCCGGGATGCTCGTTGGGGGCTTCATCTCGGCACTCACCACTGGCGGCTGGGAACCGTTCTGGGACCTCGGCATGTTCGACGCCGAGATCGGCTGGGGCGCGCCCGGCAAGGTGGTGTGGATGTTCCTTGGCGGCGTGCTTATCGGGTTCGGTACACGGCTGGCGGGCGGCTGCACCAGCGGCCACGGCATCTTCGGCCTCTCGAACCTCGAAGTCCCGAGCATGGTCTCGACTGTCGCCTTCATGGCCGCCGGCCTTGTCACCACCAACCTCATCTACCGGGTGATCCTGTGAACGGCAGCCGTGGAATCGTGTTCTACCTGGCCATCGGCGCGGTCTTCGGCTACGTCCTCAGCCGCTCTGGCGCCGCCGACTACAACTTCATCCAGGGCATGTTCCTGCTGGAGGAGTTCCAGCTCTACGGCATCATCGGTACGGCGGTTGTGGTGACCGCGCCCGGCCTCTGGCTCATCAAGCGCTACGGAAAGACCGCATCCGGCGCGCCCATCGTCATCGAAAAGAAGCCCGGCCACCGCGGCAACCTGTACGGGGGCATCCTGTTCGGCGTCGGCTGGTCGATCACCGGGATGTGCCCCGGTCCCGTCCTCGTGAACATTGGCGAAGGCAAGCTCTACGCCATCGCGGCGCTCGCGGGGGTGCTCGTCGGCGCGGGTGCCTTTGGCAGCCTCTACCCGCGCCTCCAGGGAGTCTTTCGCCTCCCCCCGCTCGCGCAGGGCACCGGCGAGGGCTGACGCCGCTGACCTGGCCCCTCACACCGCGCACACCATGTGAATATCCTCTGGCTCCAGCGCGAACAGCCGCGCATCCGGCTCGGACAGCACCTGGC
>CALFYR010000216.1 GCA_937954195.1 uncultured Dehalococcoidia bacterium | reverse complement strand
GCAGTTCCGCGGCGGCGGCGTGGTTTTCGTGCGCGCCACCGGGAGGTTCGGGGATTATGTCGTCGATGAGGCCGAGGCGCTTGAGGTCGGGGGCGGTGAGCTTGAGCGCGTTGGCGGCCATCTCGCCTTTACCGGCGTCGCGGTAGATAATGGCGGCGCAGCTTTCGGGCGAGATGACGCTGTAGATGGCGTTTTCGAACATGTAGACGCGGTTGCCGACACCGAGGGCCAGTGCGCCGCCGCTGCCGCCTTCTCCAATGACGATGACGATGACGGGTACGCCGAGGCGGGACATTTCGCGGAGGTTGTGGGCGATGGCCTGGGCCTGGCCGCGCTCTTCGGCGTCGATGCCGGGATAGGCTCCGGGGGTGTCGAGGAGGGTGACGATAGGACGGCCGAATTTGGCGGCGAGGTTCATCGCGCGCATGGCCTTGCGGTAGCCTTCGGGCTTGGGCATGCCGAAGTTGCGGATGAGCTTCTGTTTGGTGTCACGGCCCTTTTGCTGGCCGATGATCATGAGCGGCTTGTCGTCGAACTTGCCCATGCCGCAGACGATGGCGGCATCGTCGCCGAAGGCGCGATCACCGTGGATCTCCTGGAAATCGGTAATCAGGCTCCCGATGTAGTCGAGGCTGTGGGGCCGCTTGGGATGGCGGGCGAGTTGGACGCGCTGCCAGACCGGACCGGGGGTCTGAGCCGGATTGGATTGTGACGATTCCACTTCTACCTATTCTAGCTGGCCAGGACTTCGATCGCTTCGGAGCCGCAGATCTTCTCGACTTCGGAGAAGAACTCCTTGTCGGGTTTGACCTTGGTGGAGAGGTCGAGGACGACGGAGAAGTCGCGGGGTTGATCGAGGCGGAGGCGGACACCGGTGTCGCCGGGCTTGCGTCCGATGAGGGTGTGGAGGGCTTCGGCGCGCTCCGGGCGGCCGAGGCCGACGCGGATGGAGATGAGCGAAGGGTAGTTGACGCGGGCGAGTTCGAGAGGGATGATCTCCTGGACGTTGAGGCGCGGGGAGGAGTTTTCTTCGGGGAGGACGGAGGCGCGCACCATGACGGCTTTGTCTTCGATGAGGTACGGAGTGAGCGCGTCGAATTGGGAATTGAAGACCATGGCTTCGAGGGTGCCGTTCCAGTCTTCGAGTTGCATGACGGCGAAGAGTTTGCCCTCTTTGTTGCGGCGGCGCTGGATGCCGGTGAGGATGCCGCAGATTTTGACTTCGGTGCCGCGGGCGAGGCTTTCGAGGCCCTCGGTGGTGTAGGGGGTGAGTTCCTTGACTTTGTCGGCGAAGGGGTCGAGGGGATGGCCGGTGACGTAGATGCCGAGCATTTCCTTTTCGCCGGTGAGGGTTTCGGCCTGGGTCCAATCGGGGACGCGGGGGAGTTCGGGATCGACCTGCTCTTCGGGGCTCATCATCATGCCGAACAGATCCGTCTGGCCGCTGAGGCGATCGCGGGAGGCACGGACGCCGGCTTCCATGGCGCCTTCGACGGCGGCGAAGAGACGGCTGCGGGAAGCGCCGAGGGTGTCCATGGCTCCGGCGCGGATGAGGCTTTCGATCATGCGCCGGTTGATGGCGGTCATGTCGACCTCTTCGCAGAATTGATAGAGGGATTTGAATTTGCCGATGCGCTGGCGGGTGGCGACGACGGCTTCGACGGCGGATGCGCCGACGTTCTTGACGGCTCCCATGCCGAAGCGAATGGCGTCGCCGTCGGGGGTGAAGTTGAGGTCGCTGTGGTTGACGTCGGGAGGGAGAACGCGGATGCCCATTTCGCGGCATTCGTTGATGTATTTGACGATTTTTGCGGTGTTGCCGGTTTCCGAGGTGAGCAGGGCGCTCATGAATTCGCGCGGGTAGTGGGCTTTGAGATAGGCGGTGACGTAGGCGAGATAGGCGTAGGCGGCGGAGTGCGATTTGTTGAAGCCGTAGCCGGCGAACTGCTCCATGAGGTCGAAGATCTTTTCGACTTTCTTCTGGGGGTAGTTGCGTTCGAGGGCGCCTTTGATGAAGCGCTCGCGCTGCTTGGCCATCTCTTCGGCTTTCTTTTTGCCCATGGCGCGGCGGAGCAGGTCGGCGTCGCCGAGGGAGTAGCCGGCGATGAGGTTGGAGACCTGCATGACCTGCTCCTGGTAGACGATGACGCCGTAGGTTTCTTCAAGGACGGTTTTGAGCGGAGGCAGATCGTAGGAGACTTCCTTGCGGCCGTGCTTGCGGTCAATGAAGTCGTCGATCATGCCGCCCTGGATGGGTCCGGGGCGGTAGAGAGCATTGAGAGCGCA